>JAKSMP010000001.1 GCA_024400505.1 Bacteroidales bacterium
ATCAACCGCTAAAAACGCAAAATAACGCTAAAAAAATCGTCCCTTTCGCGCCTTCTGCTTGCTTCAGCAAGCCCACCCGTTAGCGACCTAAAACGATAAAATTTTCGCATCTTTCGCGCCTTTCGCGGTTCCCCGCCCCGCCGGCCTCCGCCCACCTGCGCCCCGCCCTCTCCACCCTCCACTCTGAACCCTAAACTCTCCCCGCCGGCTCCCGCCCACCTACTACCTACTCCCTGCTACCTACTACCTAAAAAAAACCTGCTACCTCTTACCTACTCCCTAAAACCCCACCTCCTACCTAAAGAATAAAAAATCCCCAAAATAAATCAACCATGAAACAATTCCTCCCCCTCGCCCTCCTTGTTGGCCTCCTGTTCTCCTGCCGGAGCCACCAGGAGTTGGCCTATTTCGCCGATGCCACCGTTGACAGCGCTCGTGCCATCGTCACCACCTACAATGCCGCCATCCATCCCGGCGACCAGCTCTACATCTATGTCTATAGCCAAACCCCCGATGCCGCTGTAGCCTTCAATCAAGAGACCCGTGTCTTTGTGGCCGAAGCCAACAGAACCTTCGCTTTGGACACCACTCATCGCTCCTTGCTGCAGTCGCAGGAAGCCCCGCAGAAGTCGGGAGACCTCACCATAAGAGACATCGATGGCTACCTCGTCTCCGAGTCGGGTTTGATCCAGTTCCCCCTCTTGGGTGAGATCCGTGCAGCAGGGCTGACGCAGGACTCCCTGTCCCATCTCATCCAGGATCGGTTGATCAACGAAGGGTACATCCTGGATCCCGTCGTCACCGTCTCGCCCATGAACTTCCGAGTCTCCGTGATAGGGGAGGTGAGGACCCCGCAAGAAATCCATGTCCAAGGCGACCGACTCACCATCCTGGAAGCGTTGGCCAAGTGTGGCGATATCACGATGGATGGATTGAAGCACAACGTCACCGTCATGCGAGATCGCAATGGCGTTGCCACCCCCATACAGATAGACCTCACCAAGCAGACCCTCTTCGACTCCGAGGTTTACTACCTCCAGTCCAACGACATCGTCTATGTAGAACCCACCAAACGCAAGAAACGCTCCGCTTCTAGCAACGAGGATATACCCAAATATGTGACTACTGCGGTATCGCTTGGTGCGGCGGTTTATACCATCCTCCGAGCCCAGGTTACAATGCTGAGAGGTACTATTCGTTAATTGATACTAAAAAATCGCCTCCTACATTTGTTGAATTCTTGCAGAATGATTCTTCAACCACGAGTTGCGGATTCTTGAAAATACAGAGATTATTGATAAAAAATCTTATGAATTAAGTTTTTTTTGCTATCTTTGTTGTGCTTTAGCCTTGCCATATCTTCCCTTATGGTAAGGTCGTAACTTGCTAGTATGTAATTGAATATTATGTATTGGTGAGATTCTTTGTATTGCATGTAGAAAGACTCTTTGCATTGCCGAGCCAATACTATCCCCGAAGAAAAGCCACCTGCCACCACCTACCCACCACCAAAATCCGGTTACCTAATTACCTGCTACCTACTACCTAAAAAAACTGCTCCCGCCTCACCTACCACCTGCTACCTACTACCTACTCCCTGCTACCTACTACCTGCCACCTGCTCCCTCCAGTAAAAAATGTCCCCATCCGATAAATATACATATAATCCGACCCTTGAAGAATGTAAGGCAATCTTCGTGGCTTCGTGTATAGAAACGGCAGCGGCGGCTACCCAGATGACCGAAAAAGAAATGTACCAGCGGATGGTGCGGGTAGGACTGATAGCTGACTATATCCTTCCCTGTTATGAAGTGCTACATGCCGAGAGCCGTCAAAGCGTTACGGAAGACATACTCAAAACATTAACTATCTGGGAGAAAAAGAAAAGAGTATGATTACGGTTTACCATGGTGGTGTCACTATGATACAAAAGCCACTGGCAAAAGTGGGGCGCAAGAACCTTGATTTTGGTCAAGGATTTTATGTGACAAGGAGATTGATATAGGCACAAGAATGGGCACTTCGTACAAGTAGGCAGCAGCTAGCTGAGCCGATTGTCAACGAATATGAATTAGATATAGATTCGATTGTAACCTATTCAAAATACCTTAGATTTAAGAATTATGATTCCGCTTGGCTTCATTTCATAGTGTCATGCCGCCAAGGCTATGATCCTTCAGTTGAGTACGATTGTGTTGAAGGCGGTGTTGCCAATGATCGGGTGATTGATACAGTTGAAGGTTTCCTCAATGGTACTGTTGATGAAGGTCATGCGTTGGTTGAACTTTCCAAGCATCAGCCAAACAATCAAATTTGCCTTTTGACGCAACAGATAATAGATAAATATTTGGTCTTTAAGCAGACGATAGCATTGCCATGATTAGTCAACTGAATATGTGGAACAAGATAGGTCGTATTGTGATGCGGCTGTCCGAGAGATTGGACGTAAACATGTTGCGAGCATTTGACATTTTCTACACCTCAAAGACCTGTCAAGATCTTCATGACCCCGAACAAGACCTCTACCTTTATTCCGACGAATACATAACAGACAACATCATCAACGAACTCAAATACCAGTAACTGCTTTTACCTCCACGTCAAAAATCCGGCTCCCGCCCACCTACTACCTACTCCCTGCTACCTACTCCCTAAAAAAAACTACTCCCTACTACCTACCACCTGCCACCTAATCACCTTCACCTCCAGTTCACGTCAAAAAAACTCCCCGTCCACGTTAATCCATAAAATTATCTGTCATGAAAAATCCAACAGTTAATAGCCAACAGCAGATAGAGGTCATGCTGGAGTTACTCCGCTCCGCTGTACTTGATCGAGCCCCAGTCATTGACCCAGATGTCAAAGTGGATTGGGATGCATTGTTTGATAATTCGCTATCTCATGAGGTGATGGCGTGGCTGTGGGATGGTATTTGTTGTCTGCCTGCTAATGTGATGCCACCTCGACAAGTTCGAATTGGGTGGTCCTTGTCGGCTCAAGAGGTGTGGGCTGAATACGAGAAACAAACACAGGTGTTGCGCTCGCTATTGGACTTGGCGAGCAAAAACAATACACGCATTTTATTACTGAAGGGACATTCTTTAGCTGCTCTATATCCCAAACCTTGCTCCCGAACTTGTGGTGATATAGACATTTTTCCACTTGATAATTATCAATTGATAAACGACCTGTTGGTTCAGCATGTCGTTGATGAGAAAGGTAAGCATGCCACAATCATGTTCAATGGAGTGATGGTGGAAAACCATAATAACTTCCTTGAACCCAATACCGCTCAAAAACGCAGGATAATTAATTATCTCCACTCTACGCTTGACCAGGTCACACTCAGTAGCGAGGGGTATTATCTATTGCCACCAACTGCGAACTTGGTGTTTTTGTTATTCCACACGATGAAACATTTTCAGGAAAGCAAAGTAATGCCACTTCGCAATGTCATAGATTTTGCGATGTGCCTTCATTCTAATGAGACTGTGGTTGACAGAATCGAGATCCGTAAGCTGCTGGAACGTTTCAATCTCCAGAAGCCGTTCGCCATGCTTTGCTACATGTCTGAAGCGATATTGGGTATACCTTTTCTTGATTTTGTTTCCTTCCAACTCCCTGCTTCGGATTGTCGATGTTTCGATGTTTTTGTATTTGAGTCACTCAATCGAAGCAGCACGAATGAAAATGCTGACAACAATGGCATATCGTTTGACCATGCATCTCAGGTCGTGGCACAGTATATACCTGATAATTATCCCAAGTGGTTACTGATTAAGAGGTTTATTCGTCGATATCTCAAGTTATAACAAACTACTCATCTATCCAAGCTAGTTCTGACTATCAAGGTTTATCCTTGTTGTTGATACTGGCCAACGTCTTGATGTTTAGTTATTTGAATTCTATGAAGAAATTTTTCAAAAATCCGTCTTTGGTATTAGTGTCGCTAGTAGTGTTTTTTCTAACAACCAATTTCATAAGTACTGTACAGCAGATTATGCTGCTGTTGGTTACCGACTTAGTGATCCTTTCTAAAGATAGATTTCTTGCAATACGAAACAAAAGTTTTCGTTTTTTGATTTTTTTCTACTTGGTGGCGATAGTCTATTCCACATTCGGCTATGGTACGCTGAGTATGGAAAAATTTAATATGGCATTCTTTGCATTGGTGTCATTAGTCTCAATGTTGATTATTTCGCATCATATTTCGCGTTTTGATACTCAAGAATTGAAGTGGCTGTTGATTATTTCTTTTGTAGGAGTGACAATTTGTACGTTGGTTACAACCTATATCAGCTTTATTAATCCTATGGCCATCCGTATGTACGGTTTTGGTGATAAGAATGAAGGTGACATGATGGAAGCTGCTTATTATCAGTCGTTGGGGATGATTAGCTATCCTCAGTCGCATGCGTTTTCAGTAGCGGCGATTGGCTGCATAGTGGTGATGTGTTTCTCTCGCAATAAGTTACTCATTGTCCCTATGTTGCTTTTATGGTTTTTACTTGTACGTTTGATGTTCGTCATGACCATCACTACCGCATTGCTTGTCACCGTATTGGTGAGTTTGGTAGTGCTAATCAATAGATTCTCTAAGGGTAATGCGCTAGTGTCATTCTTGCTTCTTGCGGTTGTGGGAGTTTTGGTACTTTCGTCCGATGCCTTATTAGGCTTTTTGCAATATGCCGATGCCTCTAATACAACGATTTCGGTAAAATTGACTGACTTGATGGATTCGTTCAGCAGTGGATCAAGCCAAGGCCAGGTTGACTTTCGTCAGCAGTTGTATATGGCATCTATCAATTCGTTTTTGTCCAATCCCATCTTTGGCTGGGCAAAAGATAATGGATCTAAAATGTTTGTTGGTGAGCATTCGTTCCTGTTCGACTATTTGGCATATTATGGCTTGTTTGCTTTGCTATATTTCGGTATCTGGTGGAGCGAATATAAGAGAATCGCAAAAATGTTGGACAAGAAGACAAGAAATACCTATTATTTGACTTTAATTCCGGTGGCAGTTCTGGTTACCTTGAAAGGTTTTTCTGTTTGCACTGCATTACCTTTTGTTTCGTTTATTTTCCTCCAAATACTATTCCAATATATCTATAGAACATCAACTCACTATTAATCGATTTGTTTTATGTGATTTATGGCCAAAAATATTAAATCAAAAACAATTGCAGGTCTATCGTGGAGCGCTATTGATAGTATAGCATCTCAAGGTATTACCTTTGTTATCGGAATTATTCTTGCCCGAATGCTGACCCCTAAAGAGTTCGGTACACTTGGCATTGCCATGATATTTGTAGGTCTTTTCAATAAGTTTGTTGATTGCGGCTTCTCAAACTCGCTGATTCGCAAAAAAGATATTGAGCAAATTGACTACAACACCGCATTTATCTTCAATGTGGCAGTTAGCGTGGTTATGTATCTTGCGTGCCTTGCACTGGCTCCGTTTATTTCCAGTTTTTTTAATTTTCCCGATCTTACCATTGTGTTACGTTGGCTGAGTATTGTCGTGATTATTAATGCACTAGGGATTATTCAGAAGACTCGGTTGACTAGAAATATTGATTTTAAGACCCAGACCAAAGTGTCGATCTCTTCCTCAATCATTAGCGGAATAGTGGGTATATCTGCCGCATATTGGGGGTGTGGTGTGATGAGTCTAGTGTATCAGCAAATTACTCGTCAGAGTTTAAACACCGTTCTACTCTGGATCTTTAATCGTTGGCATCCCCAGATGCAGTTCTCCATTGATAGTTTCCGTCAGCAATTCTCCTATGGTGTAAAGCTATTGTTTTCTGGGTTGATAGACTTTACTTTTAATGAGGCTGCTTCGATTGTAATCGGTAAGGTCTATTCCCCCGCTACGTTGGGGCAATATTCTCGAGCCAAACAGTTCAGTTCAATCTTTTCTTCTAACTTGAGTGTTATCATTGAGCGTGTGACATTCCCTGTTTTAGCTAGTTTTCAGTATAATAAAGAATTACTAGTAGCTCAGTACAAAAAGATATGCAAAAGTCTAATGCTTGTCAGTGGCTTTTTTATGATTACCCTGGCCTGCACGGCCGAGTCGGTGGTGTTAATTCTGGTTGGTGAAAAATGGGCCGAGGCAGTCCTGTATCTTCCTATTATTTGTTTTAATGACATGTTCTATCCTGTCAAACAAGTCAATCTCAATGCCATTATGGTAACCGGTCGTTCCGATTTGGTGTTACGGGTCACAATTATCAAGCGTTTTATCCAAGTCATCCCCATCTTATTAGGCTTTTATAGCATTTATATGTTGCTCTATGGATTTGTGGTGTCTAGTGTACTGGGAATGGTGCTTAATGCCTATTTTGCAAGCAAATGTATACCCTATTCGGTAGTAAGCCAGTTGAAAGATCTTCTCAAGCCCCTAGGGGTTTGCCTTATAGCTGGTGTTGCTATGTATGCGATTACATTTTTGAATCTGAACATTTACCTCCAGTTATTGGTTCAGCTTTTGGTGGGCGTCTCAGTCTTTCTGATCACTGTGCACTTGACAAAAATTGCGGAATATTACTTCTTGAAAGATACGTTGCTTTCAGCCCTTTCTAAGTTTAAACGTCATTGATTTTGAATATAAGTATGAAAGATTCGAAATGTGTTTTTGGGGCATGGTGTGCACAGCGTAAATTTGGGCGATGATCTTTTCTTCACTGCCATACTAGCGAGATACCCTTCCACCCAATTCTATGTATATGCGCCAGTGGTCTATAAACAAATATTAGCTCCTTATCCTAATTGTAAGGTCTTGTGTGATTCAGATAAGAGATTGTGCTTCTTGGCAAGGTTTTGCAAATTGTTTCATTTGCCCAAATCTTTGGATATTATATATTATTTTAAATTTAATTCAAGTTTTTTTGATTGCTGGTGGAGCCTTGTTTATGGAGGGCAAAAGCAACCTGCCACAGTTGGTTCGTCGGCTTAACCTAATTCGCTTTTTCCACCGCCGCCTACAAATAGTCATAAACGGAACCAATTACGGGCCGTCGGTAACAGACACGTGGCAGCATACTGTGGCAAATACATTGCAGAAGGTGGACGACGTATGCTTTAGGGGCAAACCATCGTTTGAACTATTTCGTCAATTACCCAATGTAAGGTGTGCTAACGGTATTGTCATGCATATAGATATGAGTGGAACTGTTCAGAAAAATAAGTCCATTAGTATTAATATCAGGAGTGTTGACAAATGGCCTTCACTGAAACCGTTGAAGCAACAATATCTTGAGAATACAAAGTCGATAATAGAACATTATCAACAAAAAGGATTTGCAGTAAATCTAGTCTCTTTCTGCAACACCTATGGTGACAACCAGATTACTGATGAGTTGTTTCAAATGCTGGATAATACTGAGTATGTTCACATACTTAATTATACGGGTAATATATCTGAATGCTTGGCAGCTATCAGTTCATCTGAATTCATATTGGCGACTCGTTTTCACGCTATTGTTTTGGGATTGGTATTTGGGTTGCGGGTGTTGCCCATTTCGTACAGTATCAAAAGCGAAAATATGTTGAGGTCAATGAACATCTGGTCGCCAATATATGATTATGCTGCATTTTGTGCTGCCCCTGTGGAAATGTTGTTGAATTCGACGATTGATAATTTTGTGATAGACAAGACTGTCAACAACCAGTTTGATTATCTAGACAAAATCTTAATAAAATAGCAATTATGAAACCACAAGTTCTGATTCGTAAGGCGTTTAATTTTATTCCTTTCTTAGTTCACCATCTGCCATTCGTTTTTAAGTGGTGGTTGCTCAATATTGCTAGAAGGTCGCCATGGTGTCATATGTTTTTGACACTTCCCAACTTATGTTGGAAAATTTGCGGCGTGAAGATGGGTAAGAATGTTAGAATCGGGCAGGATGTGTATCTGGATGTCAATTATGCACGATATATTACTATCGAGGACGATGTGTGGATAGCCAGCCATGCAGCCGTTTTTGCTCACCGTCGCATTATGGATGATTATCATGTGGGTGACAGATACAAAAACTGCGAACAAAAGCCTAGGCCCGTCTTGATTAAAAAAGGTGCCTGTGTAGGTATTGGGTCCTTGGTTACCCCCGGTGTTACCATAGGAGAGGGCTCTGTGATTGGAGCTGGTGCTGTTGTTGTAAAAGACATCCCTGATTGGTGTCTGGCAGCAGGCTCACCTTGTAAGGTAATGCGAGAGTTACCTAAAAAAGGGTATCGATATAATAAGGAAACAAAACAAAATGAACCGATATCGGAGTAACGTTACAATAGTATGCGTGGTTTAAGAATTATTGTCAATGCTGATGATTTAGGCTATAGCGTCGATGTCGATGCGCAAATTGAACGTTGCATTCAGCATGGTATTGTCACTTCGAGTTCTTTGATGGCCAATGCTCCAGGCTTTGATGACGGTGTGCGTATAGCCAAAATGTATCCAAACGTATCCATTGGTGCGCACCTCAACTTGGTTGAATTTGCCCCATTGACTAATTTGGATGTCTTTCAGCGATACGGAGTGGCAGATGCTTCGGGTAATTTTATAGAAGGAGCTATCTTCTACACCGCCATTGATGATGTGCTGTCGCAGGCTGTTTTTGATGAATGGGATGCTCAATTGAACAAAATAAAACGGTCTGGCGTTGTGATAGACCATGTGGATAGTCATCAACACACACATGCACTGTTAGGTTTGCATGATACTCTGTGTAAGGTGATGGATAAACACCAGATTACACGTGTTCGTAGAAAAATAGTGCCGTCAATTCCCATTATGCTATTCGGCAAGAAAACTATAAAAGTGACCTTGGATAAGAGTAATGCTGTTGTTGGGAAGAAAAGAAATGTTTTGGTTAGGCGGTTTCAATTATTATCTGTCATAGCATCTAGTATCAAATGGAACATGGTTATGTCAAGAAAATATCAATTGACTGATTCATTTTCCTCGTTTAGGGAGTTCTATATGAATCGATCTTTAATGATTTCGGGTGGTCGAAATGCTGTAATAGAGCTAATGTGTCACCCAGGTCAGCCCCCTTTTGATTGTGAAACTCAGTTGTTAGCAAGTGATAGGAAATGGATAACTAGTCGTGATAAGTTAGTAAACTATAAGATTGTGTAGCAATGAAAATTTCGATCATTATCCCAGTATTCAATAAGGCTGTTTTTTTAGAATCTTGCCTTCAGTCGGTTATTTGTCAGATAGCCGCCCAAGAGGATGCCTTTGAAATTGTGCTTGTTGATGATGGGTCGACGGATGAGTCAGAAGATATTATTCAACGTTATGCCAGCCAGTTTCGATATATAGTGACTTTATCGCAACCGAATTCAGGTGTGTCTGTGGCACGCAATAACGCCATTAGGGCTGCTACGGGTGATTATGTGTTGTTTTTAGACTCAGATGATGAATTGCTACCTGGGTCACTTCATCAGGTTTATGGGTTTCTAATGGAACATAGCGAAGTAGATATGCTGGTGACTAGGCAGTTGAGATGCATTGGCGATCAAGAACGATTGGTAAGTGCGCCCAACTTGGAAGTGGGAAAGTCTTATTCGGGTGTAGAAGCGTATCACCATAAATACGTTCGAACCAATGCGGGTGGAGGAATATGTAGTACCGCTTTTTTGAGGAAGAATCAGCTTCAATTCCCCGTGGGTATTAGGAATGCTGAAGATACCATTTTCTTTGGTCTGGTTCAGGCTCTGGCAGGTTCGGTGGTTTATCTAGACATATTGCTGTATAAAATTAATATGCTAGAAGATAGTGCGTCTCGTACCGATGAAACTAAGTTGGCTCATCGGCATGCCGAAACGGTAAATGCTATGGCCGAGATTCGTAATCGTATTAGTTGTACAGAAGAACAAAAAGGGATTCTTGAATATATCTTATATCAGTTGCTTAGTAATACGATAGGCCATTTTGTTCGCTCTAAGGAATTGAGGTATCGCAATTTTTGTAAAGAAGTTCATCTTGGGCAAATTTTCCCTATTGTGACGCAGCATATGTGTAAGATGAGAAAAAAGGCCAAGATGATGAATTTTTCTGTTAGGCTGTTCTATATATTAAGTTGGCTAAAGAGGTAATCGTTAGAATACTCATTGTATGAATATTATTTTTGCATTGATATGAAGGGAAAATTGTGCTATGTTGGTAAGACTGCCCCTCTATATCGTGAGGGTATTTTCACTATGATGGATAGTACCTTTGACATCGATTGGTATTTTGGTGAAACCAAATCCGATATCAAGGAAATGGATATTTCGAAGTTGAAGCACACAAACTACTATTGGGTGTTGGGTGATTCTTCCAAAGTTAGTTGGAAAGTTGGTGTTATTTCATTGCTATTCAAAAATAAGTATCAGTCGATAATGATGCATGTTGAGACAAGAGCAATCTCGGATTGGTTGTTTGTGCTCTTGAAAAGTTTGTTTTTCCCCAAGAAGAATTTATATACTTGGGCTCATGGATGGTATGGCAAGGAGTCCCGTTTTGAGGCAGCTGTCAAGTTGTGGATGTATCGTCGGTTGACCAAGATTTTTGTGTATGGTCAATACGCCAAAGATTTGATAGTGCAACATGGAATATCCGAAGAAAAGGTGATAGTGATTCATAATTCATTGAACTACGATAAGCAAAAAGAAATCCGCGATACGCTACAGCCTTCTGATATTTATAGGAATCATTTCGGTAACGAGCGGCCTACGTTAATCTTCATTGGTCGATTGACTAAAGTTAAAAAGTTGGATCAGGTATTGCAAGCTTTACTGCAACTTAATGCTAAAGGAGAAATATACAACCTAGTGTTGGTTGGTGGTGGAGAAGAAAAGGCATCATTAGAAAAACTATCAGTTGAAATGGGTTTGGGTTCGCAAGTCTGGTTCCATGGTCCGTCGTATGACGAGCGAACAAATGCGGAACTATTGTTTAATGCAGATTTGTGTGTTTCGCCAGGTAATGTTGGTTTGACGGCTATGCATGCTATGGTATATGGTTGCCCAGTCGTTACACATGATTCTTTTCAATGGCAAATGCCAGAATTTGAGGCTGTTCATGAGGGTGTAACTGGAACTTTTTTTGAGATGGATAATGTGGATTCGTTGGGTGAATCAATTTCGATATGGATTAATAATTCATATGGGAAAAGGGAACAAATTAGGCAATCTTGCTTTACTGAAATCGATAGTAAGTGGAATCCCTATGTTCAGATTCAAATTTTAAAAACTAATATTTGACAATGAATCTATCATATGTTTATGCGAAACTATTCAAAAAGTTACATGGGAAATGCGTTCTGAATAGTCAGGTCAATAAAGGGGCTGCAATCGGCACTGGTTGTAATGTGGTAAGAAGTACTCTGGGACGGTATTCATACATTGGGCATGATAGCCAATGTGTTAATACAGAAATCGGTTCATTTTGTAGTATAAGTGATCATGTTTTTATTGGTGGCGCAGAGCATCCACTGGATTGGGTAAGTACTTCGCCCGCCTTTGAGAATGTGGGAGGCAGTTTAATTAATACACGATTTGCATTGCATGAAGTTCCTGATACGCCAAGAACCCACATTGGAAGTGATGTCTGGATTGGGCACTCGGTGATTATTAAAGCTGGAATTCATATTGGAGATGGTGCAGTTATTGGTGCTGGTGCCGTAGTGACGAAAGATGTTCCTTCATATGCAATTGTTGGAGGAGTCCCCGCTAGGGTAATAAAATATCGGTTTTCCGAAGAAACAATACAAAAACTGCTTTCTCTCAAATGGTGGAATCTATCAGACTCCACTATTCAAAAAGTATCTACATATGCCACTGATGTAGAAAAATTTATTGTTGAATTGTCCAAGATTGATTAATGTATGAAAGTATCTATAATAACAATCTGTTATAACAACGAAAAGGAAATTCGTGCCACCATTGAGTCTGTCTTGTGTCAGATGCATCCCGATATTGGGTATATCGTGGTGGATGGTGCATCAGAGAATGCTTAATTGTCGTTTGGAAGATCCTAAAATAGCTTGGTGACCTTGTATAATTACACTACAATGTATGTTTGCAAATGTCTTGTTTGTAGATTCTTTATCGTTTTGGTCGGTTAGTTAGTTGTGTTTGATTTTTCAAAATTGTATCTATGCTTTTATCAGACGAAACTATTATTCAAGTTTGGAATAAAGCTCGCAAGATTGATGGCTATAATCCTGATATTTTCCGCCAAGATGCGTGCGGGGCATGGATTGTATTTAATAAGTATGGTCTGCGGGACAATGACTATGGATGGGAAATAGATCATGTTTTCCCGTCTGCATTGGGTGGTGATGATGATATCAATAACCTACGAGCCCTTCATTGGAAGAATAATGCCAGCAAAGGCGATGACTATCCTTCTTATATCGCTAGGGTTACTTCCGATGGGACTAAAAATGTTGGCTGTTACAAGTCATTTACAGTCAATGCCGTTCTGCGTACCTTTATTCAAAGAAAATATATAGATAAATTCTGATCATGCTTAAGTCTGTTGTTGTTTCTAAACTATTCGGTTACTATGACTATAATATCGACCTATCCGTTTCAGAAAGTGATAAGATTCGATTTATCACAGCTCCGAATGGATATGGCAAGACCACTATTTTACGTTTGATTAATGGTTTGTTCGGGCATCGGCTAGATGAGTTTTTCCTTGTTCCATTTGCGTCAGTTGAATTTATCGTTGACGATGCTGTGTTCTGCGCACGGCAGAATTCCTTACCCTCTGAACAGACTGATCAGGATGCTGACGATGAACGGATTGTTACTTTTGAATTTGGGTCTGTCGCAGGGACTCATGACTCAATACTATTGCGCTTAGTGGATTTGAAAAATCCAACCCCAGAGATTGAGCATGTATTGAATCAAATATATTTGTTTTTCTCATCTGAAACTTGTCGATATATTGACGATAAAAGACTGCTGCACGAAGCTACAGATTCATCTGAATTGCTTCGTCTGGCTGATTTGTTAAAAGATAAACAACTGCATCTCTCAGAGTCTATTACTAAGCAGTTGAATGTCTTGCAAAAAATTGTTGACAGATGTGATTTTGCAAATAAGATTTTTGAATTAAGTCCACGGTTTGGTTTCCGGTTTGTTGCGAAAGATGAGAACCAGACAAAGTTAACAATGTTTGATCTTTCTTCTGGCGAACAACATATCTTGTTACTTACACTATATATGCTTTTTGATGCTCCCGAGAAGGCTATAGTGCTTATAGATGAGCCTGAAATGTCGCTTCATCTTTCCTGGCAGGGTGATTATCTGAAAAATCTACGTGAGATTGTGAATTTGCGCAATATTCAATGTGTCGTTGCCACGCATTCACCATTTATCTTTGCCTCAGAGTACGATATTTCTGTTGATTTGTTTGAACTTACCCACTAGTATCAAGCCATGGCACAACAATCTTTAAGGTTGGCAGCACAGTCGATGCAGCCACAGCCGGTTAAAGCTTATATTGGCCAGTGTATGAATTCACCAAAGCGCCAAATGGTGTTTTGTTTGGTTGAAGGCTCATTTGACAAGCATATTTATGAAAGTCGTCTCAATCAGTCTGATATCGAAGTTCTAATAGCATTTGATGACAGTTTGCATCATAATCGCAATTCTGTCGAATTTTTGACTGGGGAACTTCGCGATAACTATCCGGCGGGTCGTTTCATTGGAATTAGGGACAAGGATTATCTACCATTTTTGGGGCAACAAGTCCCAGTAGGTGTGATTGTAACAGATCACCGAGATATTGAAATGACAATATTGTCATCCTCTGATACCGTTGCGGCGATTCCTGATTTAGCACTATGTTTGCCCGATGTGCTCCAGCATTGCTTTCATTTCGGTCATATACGAATTTTTGCTGAGTCACGGAACCTTCGGAATAAAGTAAATGAAAAACTGAAAATAGTAGCAATATACGATCAGAAGGCTAAATTATATGTTAGTGATGTAATCGGTCATTTGCGTTCCAACTATTTCTCAAAGGTGGATAGCGAATCTAATTGTGCCGAACTAGATTCTTTTATCAATCTACATGAGTTGAATAAATGTTCGGTATATGATGTGTGCAGGGGTCACGATGTCGTTGGATTGTTGGAGTGGGTTTATGGGAATAATTTCTCTAGGACAGAGCTTGAGTCTCAGATGATCCAAAATTATCCTGCTGGAACTTTCTACCAAACAAATATGTTTCTGCAAATTGAATCTTATTGTAGTCAGTTTGGGATTGACGCAAAAATCATAAACGAAAATAATTTGAATAAAGCATGAAAGTATCAATAGTCACAATCTGCTATAACAACGAAAAGGAAATTCGTGCCACCATTGAGTCTGTCTTGAGTCAGACGCATCCCGATATTGAGTACATCGTGGTGGATGGTGCATCAAAAGATAATTCGTTGTCGATAATAAATGAATATAAGGACAGGATTGCCGTTATCATCTCCGAACCCGACCATGGCATGTATGAGGCTTTGGACAAAGGCTTCCAACGCGCTACGGGTGACGTGATTGGCATGATTCATTCGGGTGATAGGTTGCATGACGAAAACGTGATAGCCGATATCGCCAAGTTCTATGAAACCCACGATGTGGATATGACTTATGGCCATAGTCGCATCGTTAATGCTCAAGATGTGGCTCAACGTATCAACAAAAGTCCTGAATACAGCATGGGGTTGATTCGCAGGGGCTGGATGCCTTCGCATCAGAGCATCTATTGCAAGAAAAAAGTGTTTGACCTTTGTGGCTATTATCGTAATGATTTAGGCGGAGGCGGCGATTATGAATGGTTTATCCGTTCGTTCTACAAGCATGGAAAGGAGCTGAAGATTGCCCGCGTGGATAGATTTGTGGTGAAATTTGCGTTGGGCGGTCAGAGCACTTATAACTATAGCCACAAGTTGTCGAAGAAACATTTTGACTATGTGAAGAGATGTTGGCAGTTAAATGAGTTGAAGCCTCCCTGCGGCATCGTATACTGGATGTTCTCGCGCAAGGTTAAACAGTTTGTACTAGCAAAATTATCCAAATAATGGCTGATAATAATTCAAAGAAATTGAGTCTTACGTATAGGATGATGCGTAAGATTGGCATGAACTATTCTGAAGAGGAGTATGGTCAGGTTACGCTGTGGACTGTAATCAAGAGAGTGTATAAGACTTATAGGGATAGTTTTCTGCTGAAATATATGATGAATTCGTGGCTGCTATCTCCTCTGGGTCCAAGAAAACTGCGACCTTGGGTGTTGAAGAAGATCGGTTGCCACGTGGGTAAGGATGTGTTTGTGGGCGATTCAGTAAAGATTGATGCCGGGCATGCTGATTTGATATATATTGATGATCACGCCCATATTGCTGGTGGCACGAGACTTTTGTGTCATCAGCGCGATTTGAGCGACTATCATGTTGGGGATGACTATGCTAAACTCGGTTATAAGTTGAAGCCTATTCATCTGTGCAAGGGTTCACTTGTAGGTATGGAGAGCTTTGTGATGCCTGGAGTGACCATAGGAGAAGGTGCTATCGTAGGCGCTGGTTCTTTGGTGACAAAAGACGTACCAGCCTGGACTATAGCCACAGGTCGTCCGGCCAAAGTTGTAAAAACGATTACACCGAGAGAAATTGAGCAATGAAAATATTGACTTTTGATATCGAGGAGTGGTTCCTGAATCAGGAATATTTTGGTAATGACCCAAACTTGGTTAAGCAATACGACAGTTATCTGAACCAATTGTTGGATAAGCTAGACGAACGGGAACAGAATGCTACCTTTTTTTGTGTGGGTGGTATGGCCCGTGAGTTTCCGGATGTGGTGAAGTTAATCGCCTCCAGAGGCCACGAAGTGGGCTGCCATTCCGATAAGCATGCATGGCTCAATACATTCACTAGAGATGAATTGATGGAGGACACTCGCCAAGCCGTAGATTCATTGGAGCAGTTGTTGGGTACCAAGGTGATAAGCTATCGTGCTCCAGCCTTTACAGTTGGTGACAAAAATAAGTATGCTCTAGAGGTTCTGGCAGCTTGTGGAATCCAGTATGACGCTTCTATTTTCCCGGCAGTGCATTCGTTGGGTGGATTTGCGGATTTCAAGTGCAAAACGCCCTGTATTATTCGCTTTGGCGGAATCGATATTAAGGAATTTCCGATATGTACAACCCAATTGCTAGGACATGAAGTGGCTTATTCCGGTGGTGGGTACTTCCGCTTCTTCCCTTTATGGTTCGTGAAAAAGGAAATGCATAATAGCGACTATTCAATGACCTATTTCCATATCGGTGATCTGGTGAAAAGCGAGCCGATAAGTAAGGATATGTTTGCTGAATATTATAAGATGGATCCTACCCTAAAAAATAGAGCAGTTCGTTATCTGAAGTCAAATATTGGAAAGTCCGGTTCATTTAATAAGTTGATGGGTTTGTTGGACAAATTCAGGTTTTCGAATGTTAAGACTGTTGCCACTCAAATAGACTGGAGTACTATGCCCATTATCGACTTAAAGTAAGTTTCGGAAGGCTTTTGGTGCTCGTTTTGTCGTTATAATGGTGCCCCTTTGTGAGCATTGTTCCTTATTATGGTAATGACGATTGGGTCGAAGAATTGAGTTTGTCGTACATCAAGGTCTCATTCTATTGGCCAGTAATGGCAGTGAATGAAGGTGTACTTGTATATGTTTTCCTAATTTGATTACTCTATGAGTATGATGTTTTTATGAGACCAAAGTAAACTATATATTCATTAATTTCCGTTAAACTTATTCAATTTTCTAAGCATAGGTGTTTTATGAAAACTTTTACACAATATCAGAAGCTATACATAGTGTTGGTAAAGCGTCCTATAGGATTTTTAGGTGCATTTATCGCATTGATTTTGTTGTCACCAGTATTTTTGTTTACAATAGTTCTGCTTCATTTCGCAAATAAAGGGGCTGGGGTATTCTTTACACAGGATCGGCCGGGTAAAAATGAAAAGATATTTAAGGCTCTGAAATTTAAGACGATGACGGATGAACGTGATTCGGAGGGTAATCTTTTACCGGATGAAAAACGCCTCACTCCAGTCGGCAGGTTTATCCGATCAACTTCGATAGATGAGCTGCCACAATTGATAAATATTCTTAAAGGTGATATGGCTTTTATCGGTCCTCGCCCATTGTTAGTGAAATATCTTCCTTTGTATAGTCCTGAGCAACGTCACCGTCATGACGTTACCCCAGGTATGAGTGGGTGGGCACAAGTAAATGGGCGGAATAACATTCTATGGTCAAAGAAATTTGAACTGGATATATATTATGTTGAGCATATAGGATTAATGATGGATTTGAAAGTGTTTTTTACCACAATAAAAAATGTTTTTTTGAGAAAGGATATCAATTCGGCTACATCTGCAACGATGGAACCTTTTAATGGAAATAATTAGACGTGTTACTATGAGAGATATTCTTATTTATGGCTTTGGTGGTCTTGGGAATGAGGTCGCTTGCATAATTAGGCATATAAATTGTGTGTCCCCAACCTGGAATTTGTTAGGATATATTGATGATGGTGTTGCTGCTGGGACAGAATGCAAATATGGAAAAGTGTTGGGAAATTTGGAAACGCTGAATTCTTGGACGGCCCCTGTTTCAGTTGTGATTGCAATTGCAAATTCTCAGTACTTAGAAAAAATATCAAGCAGTATTAATAATCCTTTGATTGACTTTCCTAATATTATTGCCCCTAATGTATTCTTTTTTGATCAAGAGAGTGTTCAATTTGGGAAGGGTAATATCATTACTTTTAATTGTCGGTTAAGTTGCAATATCAGAATTGGCAATTTTAACGTTCTGAATGGGAATGTTTCATTAGGACATGATGATGTTGTAGGCGATTTTAATGTTTTGTTCCCAGAAACAAGAATTAGTGGTCAGACATCAATCGGAAATCGGAATTTTTTTGGCGCAAGAACTTTTGTAGCTCAGTGTCTGCGTATTGGTAATGATTGTAGGTTCGGTGCTGGAGCTTTTGTATTAAGAAAAACTAAGGATGGATGCCTTTATATGGGCAATCCTGCTAAAATAGTTGTAATTTAAATGTTAAAAGATATGAATATTCAAGATTTTATCGAAAAATTTGCTGAAGCAATAGAAATTGAAGCTAGTGGTCTCACTTCTGATACTGAGTTTAGAACTTTGGATGATTGGGATTCTTTGGCATACATTTCCGTCATCGCAATGTTGGATGAAGAGTATGATACTCAGATTGAGATGGCCCAGTTCAAACAATTGAAAACTTTAGGCGCAATTGCTGAGTACATTGAGAATAATAAGTAGATCTCGTATTAGATATGGCCTTTTTAAGATATAAAGGAATCGGTATCACTGCTATGGCAGCAGCATTGCCTAAGCAGGTTATCCATAATTTAGAATATACGGATTTTTTCCCAGAAGACCAAGTAAAGGAGGTTGTGGAAAAAGTTGGAGTCTTTGAGCGTCGTTTTGCTGATAGTCTGACCTGCTCTTCTGACTTGTGCTTTGCTGCTGCCCAGAAATTGTTTCTGGATAATGATATTAACCGAGACGAGATTGATCTTCTTGTATTCATTAGTCAGACTCCAGATTATCGTATGCCCGCTACCAGCATTACGCTTCAGCATCGTTTGGGGTTGAATAATTCTTGTATAGCTTTTGATATCAATTTAGGATGCTCTGCTTTTATTTATGGCATGAGTGTCGTCTATGGTATGATGCAGTCAGGAATGATTCGAAAGGCTTTGATTCTTGATGGCGAAACTCGTAGCAAGGTATATGGCCCCCGTGATCGAAGGAGTGCTTTCATTTTTGGAGATGCAGGTGTTGCAGCATTGGTCGAGCGTGATGATAAGTTTGGGGAGACTACATTCTCTCTCAATTCTGATGGGTCTCGAGCAGATCTCATCATGATTAAGGCGGGCGGTTATCGTCATCCGTCTACTCCCGAGACTCTAAAGGAACGTGTTGTTGACGAGTATGGAAACATGCGTTCGGAAGAGCAGGGTTATATGAAGGGTGGCGATGTGTTTAACTTCGTGATTCGTGAGATTCCTCGTGATATCAAGAAAACAATTACAGAGGCTGGAATGACCGTTGATGACATTGACTACTTCTGCTTTCATCAGGCCAATAACTTTATCAATGCATATATAGCTAAAAAAATGAAGTTGAATGGGGCTCGTATACCCCATACTATTGAAAAGTACGGAAATACCTCTAGCGTTTCAGTTCCTCTGACTATTGTAAGTGAGTTGAAGGATAAGCTTGACGGGTCAAATACACTCATGATGAGTGCTTTTGGAGTGGGGATGACGTGGGCTACAGGCATAGTCTCTTTTGTTGATACAAGAATATCTGATATTGTAGAGGTTGTGGCTGGTCAACCTTGCGATGAAGTTCTCTGTCGTGAATATACCCCTATCGAAGGCGCGTCGGAAGAATCTGAAACCCATCCAAAAAGAGACTAATGAGTTATAATCCGTTTAGTTTACAAAATAAAGTTATCATTGTCACTGGGGCTTCGTCTGGTATTGGTGCCCAATGTGCCATTGATTGTTCCAAGATGGGGGCAAAAATAGTGCTGGTTGGGCGTAATCAAGAACGACTCAATGGTACATTGTCTCTTTGTGAAGACTCGTCAAAACATACGGTGCTTCCATTGGATCTGACCAATGGCGCAGCCCTCAAAGATTCAATTAAGTCTGTTGTGGAAACAATGGGAAGAATCTCTGGTGTGTTGAATTGCGCTGGAATGTCTTCTGTTACTCCGCTAAAGTTGGTCAATGATGAATTGATGGACAATTTCTTTAGCACAAATGTGTACTCGGCGATTAATTTAACTAAGGAGGTCTCCCGGGTCGGCATTTTTGATAAAGAAAAGGGGTGTAGTGTTGTTTTCTTCTCTAGCATTATGGGACTCTGTGGTGAAAAAGGGAAAACATTATATAGTGCCACCAAAGGTGCACTGATAGCTGCTGCTCGCTCTATGGCTTGCGAATTGGCAAAAAATAGAATCCGTGTAAATGTTGTGAGCCCGGGTGCTATAGAAACGCCTATCAATGCAAATCAACCTTATATGAATGATCCTGACTTGAGGAAACATCTAGAGGATAAGCATCTTTTGGGCATAGGAACCTGCGCTGATATTTCAAATGCGTGTATCTATTTACTAAGTGATGCGTCTAAATGGGTCACGGGTCAGAATCTAATTGTTGATGGAGGCTATACGGCGAAGTGAAAATAATTATCAATATTAATTCAAGGTGTTAAATATCATGCCAAATACAAAACATATAATAAAGTCAGTTTTGACCAACCATCGGATGAAACGAGCTGCAAAAATGTCAAAATCACAGCGTATCATGTTCCCTCCTCTGACAAAGAATGAGTGGAATGAGGTGAAGAAAATCTGGGGGGGGGTAAAAATGGACAGTTCTACACTCAAAATCTTTCCTAAAGGATATCAGATTTACAAAGGGCTTGAAGGATTTGATCCCCAATATTGTCCAAGTACAATCTTCGAACCCTATATTTTGCGTGGTTTGAATTTACCTGTTCATGTTATGGGAATGGAACATAAAGCTATTTTGGACATGATATTCCCAGGAATTAAGCAGCCTATTACTGTGATTAAACGTATTAATGGCACTTTCTTTGATAAGGAGAGAAATATTCTTGATATTCAAGCTGCCTACAAGTATGTTTCAAGCCAGGATGCTTTATGTATCAAGCCGACTGCTTTTTCTGCTGGCGGCAATTCCGTGAAGAAAATCGTAGGGAGTGCATTAGACTTTCGTCAATTTGAGGAGATTGTTCTTGAATATGGTGAGAATTTTATTGTGCAAGAGATCCTTCATCAATCACCCAAAATGTCAAGGCTTTCAGCTACATCATTGAACACATTTAGGGTCTCATCGTTGTTCATCAATGGTAAGTGCTCAATTTGCACTATTATATGCAGAATTGGTCGAGGTGATTCATTCGTTGACAATGGTGCCAAGGGAAACTATATTGTAGGTGTGGATTTTGACGGTCAATTCCGCGAGTACGCATACGATTTTGCTTATGATCGATTTTCTCAGACAGATACAGGAATAAAGTTTGGCGATATCAAAATTAATGAGATAGCTGAACTTGTTAAACTTGTTGAAACTTTTCACCCTAAGTACATTCCTAATTGTGGATTTTGTGGCTGGGATTTTGCACTCGATGAAAATAACAGTTGGAATCTTATTGAGGTGAATTTGTATGCACCTGGTATCGAGTTCGAACAAATTTGTCCTGGGAAGTCGTTATTTGGTGAAAGAACTGGTGAAGTAATAGAATATGTTAATCACCATCAGCCGTCTTTACTTGCAATTATGACTAGTCTAGGTTATGCATAATTTAATTACATATGATATTATGAAAAATTCATTTAGGCACTTTTATTTTACTCATATTGATCCTAGAAGAATTGTTAGTAGGATTAATGACGGAAAACGTGATTTGAATAGTGCAATTGCTAGAGGTACACCAATTTTAGAGGATCAAAGAAATGTAATTCTTGATTTTTGGAAGCCTTATACAAGAACATTTATTGAGAAAAAATCGTTTGATATTCGTTGGTTTGATGTATACAACAAGACAAACCTTTTCGGGAATGATTTGAAATTATATATACCGGATGGCTATTACTATAGTGTAATTGACACTTTTTTTAATGACCCATTGCGTTGTAAATATATGGATGATAAGAATCTATATGATCTTTATTTCCATGATGTCAATCAGGCCAAGATGATCTGTCGAAAAGAAAAGGGTCTATTTCTTGATGGTGAGTATAGGGTGATTACAATGCAAGATGCCGTTAACCTATGTAGTAAGTGTGGTCAAGTAATTATCAAACCATCTGTTGAATCTTGGGCAGGGGCAGGGATCAAAAAGTGGAATGCTGAGAATGACAATATTTCTGTATTGGTTGACGCATTGAGCACTCCTGGGTCATTTGTGATTCAAGAAATCATCAAACAACATTCTTGTTTATCACAATTCAATGCTACTTGTGTGAATACCATGAGGCTTGTGACCTTGTTCTTTGAAGGTGAGGTTCATGTGGTAACGGCAGTTGCAATTATGGGTGGAAAAGGTGCTTTTACAAATCATCTGCATAGAGGAGGCTTAATTTGTGGTATACACTCGGATGGGAGCCTGTTCCATACTGCTTTTGATGGAAATTTAAATATGTACAAACAGCATCCGAATGGGCCTATCTTTTCTGATTGTAAGATTCTAAATTTTAATAAATGTGTTGATCTGGTTAAGTCATTATCACCAAGATTATTTGGAATGTCTAAACTTACTGCGTGGGATATTACCATTGATGAGACCGGAGAGCCTTTATTAATTGAGGCAAATTTCGAGTATGGGGGAATTGTTCAAAAGGCAGGTGGCCCAATTTTTGGAGAGATGACAGAGTCAATATTAAAGACTGTTCATAAGGGTAAGGTTTAAGTTGTAACTGTAATCTTTTAAGTACAGGGCAATTATTGATGACATTAAATTGAATGATGGAAAGCGTGTTGACTATATCATTTTGCTATCAGAAATAATCCGTATTGTACGAAGGTTTTACCCGTCCAGTCGTCCTTCAAAATAACTAAATGGTTTCATAGTATATAATATGGGTGCACCACCGATACCTCAATACATCCCAAAGAAGGATGTCTTCTAAACTGAGAGTGGGCTCTCGTTTCTTACCAAATGTCTTTGCTGAATTTCTTCAATTCTGCTTCAGTTTTTGGGTGTTACTTAACTTTCTTTAAAACCTTGCACCTTATTGTATTAATTGTTGCATGTATTATTTGAATTTAAGCTGTTATGGGCTGTTGTAAATTGGTTTTTCTATGATGAAGTTTATACTCAATTTTTTCAAATATATCAAATGGTGTAAGTCTGGTGGCTATGCTCAGTCTAATATTTCGTTGATAAACTGCCCGGATGTCCTTAAAGGGAAAAAGGTCTTAGTGACAGGAGGCAGCGATGGTATAGGTTTGGCGATTGCTAAGAAGTTTATTTCATCGGGAGCATCTGTTGTGATTACGGGACGGAGCATAGAGAAATTGGCTAGGGCTTCAGCTGAAATTGATTCGGATAATTTGCACGTTTTACAGTGGGATATTTGTAATATCAATCTCATCAAGTCCAACATAAACCGCATTCAGGACCTATTGGGTGGGATTGATATCGTTGTTAATAATGCGGCGTTTGTCCCTAGTCGTTTTGAAGATCCATTTACCTACGATAAAACAATGGATACAAATGCGAAATCAGTGTATTGGATCTGTTATTATTTTGCTGAATATATGAAATCCACAAATGGTTTGGCTGGAGGTAAAATAATAAATATATCTTCCTTGAATGCTTTTGAACATGGTATGAGTCCTTATTTTATCTCCAAAAGAGCGGTCAATGCAATAACGGAAGGTTTCGCTAAAAAATATTCTCCTTATAATATTATTGTTAATGGGATTGCCCCAGGATTTTGTAATAGTAATATTAATAAAACCACACAAGGTAATGATTATTGTGAACGGTCAGCAAATGGTTGTATAGTATATCCCTCACAGATTGCCGAATTGGCATGTTTCTTGGCCTCTGGTGCTTCAAATGGAATTATTGGTCAAACGATTGTATGTGATAATGGCGCATTACTATGATAATGAATGATAACCAAGAGAGAAGAAATGCATTTCCTCCAATTGGGATAGGTACTTATTCCTTAAAAAATGAGGAGTTACAACATATTCTTGAATCAAGCGTGAATCTAGGATATCAATTAATTGATACTGCATATAAGTATCGTAATGAATTTGCAATTGGCCAAGTGTTGCGTGATATTCAGATAGAAAGAAGTAGGGTGTGGCTGGAAACAAAGGCCGGTCCAGAACTTATTCTGGGTCGGAAAAGGTTTCTGAGGTTAGATAAGAAGTCTGTTGGGAAGGTGTTAAATGAGGCATGTCATAGGCTTTGTACAGATTATATTGATGTATTCCTACTCCATTGTGTTTTTGCTGGATACAAGGACTCTTTTTGCGAGTTGCTAGAATATAAAAAAATGGGACAAGTCCGTTTTGTTGGTGTGTGCAATATTTCACTTGAACAATTGGAGAACTTATATGAAGATGTTGGAATTTACCCGGATGTGGTTCAGGTTGAAATCCATCCGTATTATACTAATTTGAGACTGCGAAAGTATTGTCAAGAACATGGGATAATGGTAGAAGCTCGTTCTCCATTTGCGCATGGTGATGCATGGGAATCATGGTTGCGAGAACCTGTTTTAGTCAAATTAAAAGAGAAATATCAGGTGTCGATTCCCCAACTTATTCTGCGATGGTTATCTCAAAATAATATTATCGCTTTGCCTAGGACAGTTAATTACGGTCATTTAAAAGAAAATTTAAGATCATTAGAATTCAATATTTCAGAAGAGGATATGAGTCTAATAGAATCGCTAAATAGAAATCAATCTTATGGCTTTATATCTTCTAAAAATCGTAAGAGATGTAAATAATGTGTACGGTGAGAATGAATGTGGATGTCAGGCTGATATTGATGTTTGCGATGTTCATTCCAGCCTTGGCCGGGAGATGGGGACGTATATCTTGCTCTCTGCTCACCGTTGAGAGAAAAATAGCGATACCGAGAAGAACTTCCTGTCACTCTTTACTGCAATCAATAAGATGGCAGTGAAGTACGACATGCCAATCCTGTATAGCTGCCACCCTCGCAGTCGTAAGAGACTGGAGGCTACTGGCTTCAAACTGGATGAGCGTGTGATTATGCATGAGCCTCTAGGTTTCCATGATTACAATTGCCTTCAGATGAATGCCTTTGCTGTGGTGTCTGATTCGGGTACTTTGCCCGAGGAAAGTTCTTTCTTTACCTCTGTAGGCCATCCATTCCCCGCAGTGTGCATCCGTACTTCTACTGAGCGTCCAGAGTCGTTAGATAAAGCTGGTTTTATCCTTTCGGGCATTGATGAGAAAGGCCTGCTCCAGGCCGTGGATACTGCAGTAGAACTGGTTCGTGATGGCGATTACGGTCTGCCTGTCCCCAATTACGTTGACGAGAATGTCTCAACTAAGGTGGTGAAGATTATCCAGTCCTATGTCGGTGTCGTCAACAAGATGGTTTGGCGGAAGACCGAATAACGAAACTATGGTGGCCACGAATAACGCGAATCGGACGAATTGGTATTCGTGATATTCGAGCGATTCGTGATCAATGAATAAATACAGATATCAGAGGCATATGCAGATATCGTAATCTGTTAGCATAGCTTGATGATTTGAGTTGACCACGAATAACGCGGATCGGACGAATTGGCATTCGTGATATTTGAGCGATTCGTGTTCTCATATTAGCATTCTATGGAGTCTGCAATAGAGACCCTTTTTGATTTGATTCGTGTTGCCCTTGGCAATGCCGAGTGGAGTTCCATCAGAAAGCCTGATGATTGGAAGTCTGTTTATAATCTTTCAAAACGGCAGGGGGTGTTGGCGTTGGTTTGTAGTGAGGATTTTATATCTCACGCTCAGGAGCTAGGCCTTGATTGGATGCTTCTATATGAGTGGATCGGACAAAGAACTGTTGTCGAAGACACAAATCGTGCAAAGCTGTCAGCAGCCAACAAGTTGGCGAATCTTTGGGTAGAATCAGGCTTGCGACCAGTCGCTCTGAAGGGTTTTTCTTATGCCCAATATTATCCTGAGCCGTTGCATCGTGTTTGTTCTGATTTAGACAGCTATTTATTTGATCGTTGGGAAGATGGTAATAGATTGGTCGAACAACAGGGCATTGAGGTCTCTCGAAGCTATTATAAGAATTCTTCGTTCGATTTCCATGGTCTGTTTGTAGAAAACCATCGCTTTTGTTCGCCAATCCGTGGGGGAAAACATCGGAAATCATACGAAGGCTTTTTGCAATCTTTGTTGTCTTCGCAGCCGTGTTCCGTAATTGCAGGAATACCATTTTTATCCCCGTCGCCATTGTTCAATTGCTTGTTCTTTATCTCCCATGCCCAAAACCATTTCTTAAATGAAGGTGGCATCCAGTTACGTCATGTGTGCGACTGGGGTGTGTTGATGAAGACATATCAAGAGGATTCAAAACTATGGGAGCAATTCCTAGATAATTGTGGCCAATTCGGATTTTTGAAGTTCGCCTACTCAATTTCTCAGGTCTCATGTCGGGTGTGTAGCGTGAAAATCCCATTCGATTGTCCATCCAATGATGAATCAGATTTTGCGCTGCTCAAAGAAATTGTGAACCCCACATGTGTGCAAGTCGAATTTTCGAAAGGTTGGCAGACTCGATGGCTTTTGGTAAAATCCATGTGGGGATCTAGATGGAAATATAAACTATACTCAGAGCAAAATATCCTAACCACATTCTTACAGATGGTTGGTGCATTTGTTCTTGAAAGACATCCCTCATTAGATGATCATTAATACTCAATTATTAGATTCTTTGACCGAACAGGCCAAAGCTAATCCCCGCCTGCGTCAAGCCTATGACTTGCGCACTACCCCCGACGACAACAGCCAACGTATCCTCAATGCGATGGAACCGGGAACGGTACTTCCGATTCATCGGCATCGTGGCTCGACGGAAACCATCACAGTGCTGCGTGGTAAGGTTGTCCAACATCTTTACGACGCCGAAGGCCGTCTGCAAGAAAGCATCGTGATGGCACCAGCCAGTGCAGTCGTAGCCATGTCTGTAGAAGTGGGGCAGTGGCACAAGGCCGAAAGCCTCGAATCCGGCACCGTCATCCTAGAATGCAAAGACGGCAAATACACCCCATTGACAGAAGAGGATATCTTGCATGAATAGTGAGGAATGGTTAGTACGTAATGTGTGATTCCGAGGTTCTTTGATCGTTTGACCTCAGATCAAGGCACGTCTCAAGATAACTTGAATGTCTATTTTTCGGATTGAAGTATTATTTGTCAATCAATTGGATTGCAAGTTGCGGATGAGACAGGAATGAATATTCGGAACTTATAGCATTCACAAGCAATCTAAGGAATAAATGAGCGTTTCTGTACTTATGGGTACAGGCGATCACTCATGACTAAGATTTGGAATATAATCCGTAAGTTTATCTGCCAGACATTGTTCCGAATTGTGTCCTTGCTCCGGTTTGTAAGGTAATTATCGTCTATGTGTATTCAAGATCGGTAAGGGAGGCTTCATAGGCATGAAATGCTACTTTGATGACTTGTGTGTAGAGAATATCATAATAGGTGACAATGTAATTATTAGCTATGGCGTTTATTTTGTATGACATGGCAAGAACCAATCGCACAATAAAAAATTATCAAGGACAGAGCCGATATCAGAATGCGTGCGAATATTACTGCAAGGTATGTTATCGTTATTGGCGAAAGCGCAGTTGTAGGAGCGAGCACCTTGGTCAATAAATCAGTTCCCGATGGTGCGACCTGTGTGGGTGTGCCTGGAAGGATTTTGGAGAAGAAATAAAGCCCCTTGCAGAATCTGGCTCATCCGTCAAAGACTGCAAGGGGCTTGATGTCAAAAGCCGGCGAGTGTCGCGATGCGACTCACGCTGGCTTAATCTGAGACATAACATATTCACCTGCACAAGTGACCGATTGGTTCCGTGCGATATGGGCAGGTGGGACAATATATACAATCAAAGATTATGGATGAGAACATCAAATCTATCTACATAGAAATAGAAGAACGTTATGTAAAGATTGCTTGGACTCATAAGATTCAAGAAATTCAGGCCGGTTTATACTTAAAGAAAAGTAATTGTAATAAGTGGTGTATGGCAATATTTAATGGCGTTACAACTACTACTGCTTTTGTTACAGTTGTTACAAGTTTATTAGAAAGTATAGATGCAGACTGGGTCATGCCAGTACTTACATCTGTACTAGCTGTTATCTCTACCATTCTTACATTGAGATATAAGGATAGTGTATTAGATGAGAGTGCATCGGCCTGTAAACAATATGCTGCTAAATGTCGCAATCTTCGGAACAAATACGAGGCTCTTCTGACGGATATTATGACTGGAAGATTTGTAAATGTTGAGGTGATTAGTTCCAAACGTGATTTGATGACGGAAGTGGAAAATGAACTGTTTGCAGGAGATATAGCCCCACATACAACAGAAAAAGCTGTTGCAATTGCAAAAAAAGCTTTGTTAGAAAATGGAGATTCGTTGACAACAGAATCGGAAATAAAAGCTATTGTACCTCAACATTTGCAAGTGTTATAAATAACTACAGAGTATATGTACACAGTTACCAAAAGAGGCGAAGTTATAAGCAGGGTGCAACGCAGTTTAATCTCTTTAAGGTATCGAAAAATAACAAAAGCTATAAACACAGAGTTCTGGGGGTCCACGAGTGAAACTGAGCATAGTTTTTATGTGGGCTCTTATGGACGAGGTACAGCTATTGACACAAGTGATATTGATATATTGGTAGAATTGCCAAAAGATGTATTTCAACGTTTCGATGCTCACAAAGGGAATGGCCAATCAAGATTGCTTCAAGCAGTAAAAGCTGCTATTGAAAGCACCTATTCAAGAAGCATGGTGCGCGCAGACGGACAGGTGATAGTCGTTACCTTTTCTGATGGAATAAAGTTCGAAATCTTACCTGCTTTTAGACATATTGTTTTTGGGTATTGGGATGGTACCTATGAATATCCAGACTCAAATATGGGTGGTCGATGGCTGACAACAAATCCAAAAGCAGAACAAGATGCAATGAAATCTCGAAATGAGTACAGTAATGGGCTTTTATATGATACGTGTAAACACATGAGGTACATCCGTGATAATTATTTTAGTGGCTACCATCTTCCGGGTATTGTAATTGATAGTTTTGCTTATCATTATATAAAAGATTGGCATTGGTTAAGTGAAGGTGAATCACCTTCGGATAAACCAACTGGCACTTACGAGAAAGGTCTATACCAAACATGTCCATCATGCAGTTTTAATCTGAATGCTCCTGGAAGTGAAATGAAGGTCGACACTTCCAGGTGTATTGATGTGCTGAATAAAGTTTTGAATTTTATGTCCAAAGATTAATTGTTAAATCCACACTCGCTAAGCGGATGTGGGCTTAAGATAGAGATGTCTTACTTCTTTCTCAAATCAAGGATGACTTGATGTCTGTTCTTTGACTTGTACTTACGACAACTCACATGAATCCAGTAGTCACAACCGTTTGGTGCCTCCATGACCAACAGATCAAAGTCGATGTAGCGCTCGAGGAAGTCGAACCAATTCTTGGCAATGTCTATATCAGTGTGCTGACGGTTGTATTCCCATGAGGTGTAGGGATCGAGAGGGATGTGGTTAGTATCGCCCTGATAGTAGGAGGCTTCTTCGTTTCTCCTCTGGGTGTGATTTATGGCTCCGTCCTAACTGCTGTAGGTCTCCTGCTGCTGTTTAGCGTGATCGAGAAGATACCCGAAGCCATAAAAGGCTGGGAAATCAGTCAAGATCAGCAAAGAAGACTTTTCCGCAGAAGTCGGTACTGAAACTAAAGAAAGTTACCCGAACTTACCCTATGACAAGCCCTTTCCGTACATTCGCTCGTGCGGGCGAATGTACGGAAAGTGTGATGCCGTACCGTCTGCGAGTGTCGAGCAAAGCGCATCTCTCGCCGGCTTTCCAGCTTATGGAAGCTTGAACCGGATCGTTACCGGTTGCTGGAGCTAATAATAAAACAGCATTCTTATATGGCTAAGATTTATAATCCCAAAAGTAAACCAGTCTATCATATAGTTCAACAGTTTTTGAATGCTCGTTTTGATAATAAAGAGTGTTCAAGAGTTGCTGCAAATTTGAAGTATGACGTGACAGGCAGAGTAATAGGTCAATCCTTAAATGACTTATTCCGCGTTTCTCCTCGTTATAAGGAATTGCTATGGGGTAATCAATTTCCTCGGTCAATTAATGACTTGGGTGAGGGGAATAGTTATTTTTTCAAATCAAATTCAATTTTCGCTGACATTGATTGGCTATACGTTCAAATTAGTAAGTATCATTCAGAAATATCAAAATTTGTAACGATACGAGATAAAGTAGAACAGTCAATTTTATTAGGACATTACGATACTGCCCATGCTTTATTGAAGGATATTCATAATGAGTTCGGAGAAAGCATTTGGTATTACGAGATGAAAATGTTAGTCTATAGCTATTCTGGAAATGAAAGGCTAGCTCTTGAAATGCTAAGTGAGGTGAACAGGCATAAGGAAAACTCCAAATACGGTTTTGTTCCTTTCTTACTTTCTTATTTATTCAAGAGATGTTCAAAGTCGTACTCTGCCTATGCATATGACTCAGAGTTAGAGGGACGATTTAAATTAAATAGAACTGATTTTCAAAAGGATAGGTATGTTTATTATCTATTTAGACTTAATCTATATAAATCAAATGTTGTAGACGATTTGTCTCCTGTTCTAATCATGGAAGCGACAAATTCGTTGATCGATAGATATCAGTCTGTTATCAATATTTTGCGTCTGTCTTTTGCTTACTCAGATAATAATGCTATTAAAACATTATATGCTTTATATGCTTCAAAATTCTATAGGAAGACGAATGATAGACTATTGACTCCTATGGTTGCATATAGAAATATGAATAATCTACATTCAGATTATTACAATCTAAGATTGATTAATCTCTTAGATGATTATTATCGTGGTAATTATACATCCTGTATAGATAAGTGCAAGTCTTATGTGGTTGAAGACGTCCCAAACTTTGACATAATAAAAATATATTGTCGATCATTAATAGCATTGAAAGAAAAATATTCACAGATATGCACGAATGCTGAGTCAATATTAAATCAAATAGCGTATTATTCCTTCAAAATTATGTCAGAGACTGAGTACGAAGATAATATACATCGTTTGTATCAGTTGAATAAAAACATTTATGGGCTCTCTTTCGCCTCTGGACTAAGTTGTTTTATTGAATCAGAGTCCAATCACAAATCAAATAGTATTCATTCTGCTATTTCTTTGTGTTGTTATGATCCTTTGTTCTGTAATTATTTGGATGAAGATGATGCAAAACATAGATATGTACAGTTGGGCAAGGAACAGTTCGGCTCAATTGGAATTCTAGATTATGTAACTGATAGAATTAATAAAACTGTTTCAACAAATACATACGTAACCAAGTATATACGAGATATTGATGCTGCGGTAAACTCTTTTAATGAGGGTCTATATGAGGATGCGCTTGATAAATGGAAAGTCATATTAGAAGATAATAAGGAAACACTTCCTATTGTTCAATCTGCTATAGAGTACATTTATCGGTGCTATGAAGAGCTAGATAAGAAACAAGAAGCAATTAGTCTATATGTAAAACACTATTTAAAAGGGAAATCATATGTTTCACATATTGATACTAAATTATTGACGACGCAATTATATAAAGACAAGTATAAGAAAGGTGTTAAAAACGGATTAGATCTTCAGTTGTTTGTCTTCATAAATGAAAACGAGGAAGAACGGAAAAGTGCAGTATTGGAAAGATTCTGTTTGTACCATGACGTTAATAAAGTCTCTGATTTGATTCCTGAGATTGAGTCAACAGAAAAGCGAGATAAGTTAGAGTTGTATTTGTATCTATTGGCATCTGATGATATTCTTCGACACATGCCTTATGTGACAAGTACAAAAAAAATGTTGGACGAGCAGCAAATCCTAGCACAATATCTTTCTTCTCTAAGTGATTCAAAACATCTAAAACAGTATGTAGAATTACAACAGGAGATAATTGAAACTATGATTGTATATCAGAACGTTAGAAAGATTGACGAAAGTAAGATATTTGTCAATCAAGGCGCTCTGTTTAGGTATGAATATAAAGAATATGAAAGTCTATATCAGCAGTTTAAAAATCAACTGGCGTTATCTGGAGAGACAAATCAGTACTATATTGTAAACACGCTCTCTTCAAGTGAATATCAAACAACAGACCCGACTCTCATTCATGCTCCAGTTCGTTTTACAAGCAAAAGTTTTATAGATTCTGCCTGTCAAGTTTTTTCGGTGCTAAGAGAGAAATTCCTTTTTAGCAAATTCGGATTAAAGACATATTTAAGTACGAGAATACGTCACGGTGTATTCGAAGGTGTTCTTCGTTCTGGATTTGACAGCTTACATCTTTTGTTGCTAACCGAGAATAATAGATATGTTCCCATTAGTTATTGGGGTGATAGATATGGCTTATTAAGTACTGAGCAAAGTGAATTAATGAGAATACTTGGAAAGTTTTCTTCTGGCGTCAATTATACAATCGACCAATTCAAGGAAGATGTTTTACAGGTAAAAGTCTCTGACAATGAGCCTGGGTTATTTGATTTCAGACTTTCCCCTGACGACATGTGTTATGCAACTGTATCTGCAGAAACCAGATCCAATAGTTTTGAAGAGTTCTGTTATTTAATAATGGAATATTTGCTTAATATGACGAATAAAAATCTCATAAATGTGCGTAATAAAATAGAAGAAGATCTGAAGAATTCATTTATGAGGTTAGTTGACAATCTTGAACAGGATGTTCAACAATTCTCAAAACTGCATTTTTATAGTGATTTAAAATTAGCCGTAATTAGTGCGCGTTCTGAGGTGAATCAAAAGATTGCTCAAGTAGAAAAATGGTTTTATCTGCAAGATGCAAAATTCGATGATTTTTCACTTCTTAGACAAATGAGAGTTGTTTGGAAAGTGACATCAAAAATGTATCCTAATGATAGTTCCTCAATACGCATTGAAGGCGATGAGTTTGATGTTAAGATTAAGGCAGCTTATTTGATACATATATCAGACATCTTGACTATTTTCTATAATAATATGTTGAGTTATAGTAAGTCATCGGATATGAGCTCTTTTTTCGTTAGCCTTAGCCAAGAAAATAACATTATTAATCTTCACTTCGAAAATGAGATTAAAGAAGATGAAGATCAACTAAATGCTAAATTTGAGGATATGTTAAAATCAGATTCTAGACTACAAGTAGAAGGAAGAAGTGGACTGGTTAAAGTAAGGAAAATCATAAAATATGATTTAGGTTGTGAGCAAAATGAACTCTCAATAAAGGCATTAGATGGAAAATGTATAGCAGAAGTTTTCGTTGATAAAAAAGAAATTTGCGTATGAATAGAATTTTGATCGTTGAAGATTTGCCAGAAAAGGCAGACGAAATAAAGGTGGTAATTGCAAAAGCATTTCCAAATATTGAAATTGAAGAGAGGACTTCTTATCATTCTGCAATTGAGGAGATTTACCAAAATCATCCTCGGTATAAGCTAATTCTCCTTGATATTTCAATGTCTACATTTGATGTTAATGTAGAAGAAAATGGAGGTCTGCCAGAATCCTTAGCTGGGAAAAGAATACTTCAGGGAATGTATTTGCGGGACATCCCAACCAAAGTAAAAGTGGTAACCATGTATGAAAGCTTTGATGGTAAAAGTATCAAGGAACTTGATAGAGAACTAAAAGAAGATAATCCAGATAGCTATGATGGATTCATTTTCTTCTCTTTCAAAAAGAGTGAATGGAAAAAGCAGTTAGTTGAATATTTAAACACAGTCATATGTTAAGGGTTTTATTACTAGATGATTCTGAAAAGAAGATTGCTGATGTGAAAAAAGTTTTGCTAGACGTTTGTGGTTTGCAAGATCAAGAAATTGATATTGCAAAGAGTGTTTCTTCTGGAAGAAGAAGTGTTGCCAAAGAGTACTATGATATTGTTCTTTTGGATTTGGTTTTACCCATGTATGATGGTGAAAATCCGATAGAAGATGGAGGTCTTAGTTTTATCCGCCAAATTTCATCAGCAGGTGAGACTGTGAAAATGCCGACGCAGATTATTGGTCTCACAGAAAAAGAAGATGCATATGAAAAGGAAAAAAAGGAATTTGAAGAATTACTCTTCAGTGTGATTACTTGTAAACAGAAAGATACATCATGGATATCACAATTGGCTCAGGTTGTCAATTTTGCAAATAGAAGCAAGAATTCGATTTTAAAAAGTTTAACGATAAGAACAAAATACGATGTCGGAATAGTATGCGCTCTGCCGGAAGAATATAAGCAATTAATAGCTGCTTTTGGCGGAGAAGAGAAGTGGTCAAAGATTACTGTAGAAGAGGACGTGCCATTTATATTCCGAGAAACAATCCTCACAACAGCCAACAATAATGATGTCAGAATTGTATCTACTATGGCTGGTCGACCAGGAGTAATACCAACAAGCGTTGTTACAACATTATTGTATTCAATGTTTCATGTTGATACTGTATTTATGACGGGATTTTCTGCTGGTTTTCCATCAAAGAATTTAAAACTAGGTGATATCCTGATAGCATCATCAATAGAGGATTATGCATCTGGGAAATTGGTAGATGCAGGAGGGTCAATAAAACTCTTAAAAGAAATGCATCAAATTGAAACTTCGACATCTTTATCTTTGAAAATGCAAGAAATGATTGAGGATGATGTAACTCAATCTATTATGATGAGTAAACTAAAGAAGTCGAATTTGGTAGTAGAAGAGAGAGACTCTTATCAGCTGCATATGTCCGCAACTTGCTGCGGTCCTTTTGTGGTTACGTCTACCGAAGCTGTTGATGAACTAAAGAAAACAGATCGTAAACTTGAAGGACTTGACATGGAGGGCTTTGGATTGTATTTGACCTCTAAAATATTGACAGGAAACAAACAAAAAGGAGCAATGTGGATAAAAGGCGTTGGTGATTTTGCTAATCCTGAAAAATCCGACGGTTATCATAAAACATGTTCTTTTGGTAGTGCCACAATTCTATACCGCTTCATTAAGGAAATGATGTAATAGTATGGACATAATCTTCTTTGTACTAATCCGTGTCGCCATCGGTGCGCAAGAGAGCCTCTCTCGCTTGCCATAGGCACACGAGTGAGGCGAGTTATATGAGCTGGCGCAAAAGCAGTCGCTGGTAGGTGTCTGCTTCGCTGCCCTTCAGCGGCTTGGCTTTGATTCGGATGTGGGCTTTGCCCGAATCGGCATGAGCGAGATGTTGTATCTAACTTGGGTGGGTATGGCTGCAACGATTCAGCAGAAGGATGAAGTGGTGATAAATACTATTATGAGCACTATGGTTTTGTAAGGGATATTCAGATCTGTCTTTAACGATGTGTAACAATCGTCATCTTCGATGGTGTACAGATTGCTATGTAATGCGATTTGCAGAAATCTATTTTACGACACCGAAGGCCGTCTGCAAGAAAGCATCGTGATGGCACCAAGTAGTGAGGTCGTAGCCATGTCTGTAGAAGTGGGGCAGTGGCACAAGGCCGAAAGCCTCGAATCTGGCACCGTCATCCTCGAATGCAAAGACGGCAAATACACCCCATTGACTGAAGAAGAGGTCATGGGTTGAGAACGGTATTGTAATAAGACTGACTGGCAAATACTAAAACAATGGCAAAGAAAGAAAAAAATATAATAGTTCTTATTGTTATCGGATCTTTGATTCTGGCTCTATTAATAAATCTATTGCTCTCGTCTAAATGGGGCTTTATCCCTACATGTTTTTCTTCTAAGGATTGGCTTGGCTTTTGGGCTACTTACGCCACTGGTATTTTTGCTGTTATTATCGGCTATTACGCTATTGTTGCGTCAAACAGGAATAGTCGGCAGGCTATTGTACAGCAAAGCGAAATTCTTATCCGACAAAAAAGTGATGAGATATTTCATGAAATCTATACTGAAGTAAAGCATCAGGTTCGTCTAACGAACCTGGTTAGATTCACCTCAACTTTATCTACCATAAATGAGGATTGTATTCCTCAACTGAAGCAAGATGTTTTGGAAAAAAGTTCCTCTATCTCAGAACGTCACCTCCAATGGGTTTTAATAAAAAGTTTATACCTGAATTCTGAATATGTTTTGCAGATTGCAGAAGAATACAATAAGGTGTGGAATGCGGTTTCTCAAAAAATGTCGGAATGTTTAAATCTGGAAATAAAGTTGTTTGATTATTTGGAAGAAATAAAGTCTGTGGATCAGCATATATCAATTCTCTCCAAGTTATTGGACGTGCAGAAATCAATGACTATTAACGAATGTAGGGAACTTGAGATTTCTGAATACGAGAAACAAAAGGAAGATGTAATAACGAAAAAGGGCCGGTTGATTCGGCAATACGAAGAGTTAGTTCCTCGGTTGAATCAAAGTTTATCGAGTATGCAAAATATTCAAGATGAGTTATTGACCGCTTCGGTGAAGTTCCTCGGTCAACTAAGTGGTTTTACGTTTATCCCCTCTTCAGATTCGAGAACTATTCGACATTAGACTCTTGGGGATACCCGTATCGAGAAAAAGCGATATATAAACCTAGACTTGGTCAACATCCTAATTCTACCTGGTAATACGTAGTCAATTAAATATGCTTGTACAACCAATAGAGCGATTTTCGAATGATGGGAAGACCCCAACAACAATTCCAGTCTTAAAACGTAGTTGTTATTGGGTGGATCATTCAATGTCTGTTTCGGGTGATGCCCCCAAAGAACTAATCCATATTTACAGATATACACAAGATAATAAGTTTCACAAGAAAAATCGGAAACATTGGCCGCTGTTTATTGCAAAGACGGGGCACGTGTATTCGTTACGTAAAGAAATGATAATAAAATGCCTTGAATATCGTTATTATAAAATAAAAAGTTTAATGCAATGAGCATAATGAATAAACTTAAAATGTTATGGCATGATAGCGAACAGACTAATGTCGGTGCAATCAATGGCAAGTATGGTCGTTTTGACCTTATGAAGGATGACTTGTTGATTGGAGTGTTGGAATATGCAAATGATTCTTGGACATTCAAATATTCTCCTGACTTTATCAAACAAACTGAATTCGCCCCACTGGTAAATTTCCCCGATTGTCAAAAACTTTATACGACTGGAACTGATCAGTTGTGGCCTTTCTTTTCATCTCGTATCCCAGGCATGGCGCAACTGAGATATGCAAATGATGATCAGAAGGATATTCTTACGCTTTTGCAAAAATATGGTCGTCATGTGATTGCAAATCCGTATGTACTGATTCCTGTCTAATTTGAGTTGACTTTATCATTTTTATATAGCAGCTGGGCTCCATTAAGGAGTCCAGCTGCTTGCGTTTTAGGCTAAGTCAAACACCTGGAGATGGGGGACAATGCTTCTCATGCAGCTTGTCCACTATGGGGCATTGGAGTCGGTGCTTGCAGGTGTTGATGGCCTCGATGGCGGTGCGGAGACGCCGCACTTCTTCTTTTAACGGCTCGTAGATGTTGTGTTTGAATTCGTCGATGTATTGGACGGAGAGGTTCAGCTCCTCTCGGCGGGTCTCTGTTTGGCTTTTGCGAAGCTCTTGCTGGAACTTCTTCTGTCGCATCAGCCAGCCGTTGTCGGCAAGGGCCTGGATAATGGTTTTAAATGGTTCTTTCATGTTTGATTTGTTCTTTTTTAGGTAGGAGGTGTGAATAGGTAGGAGGTGGGAATAGGTAGTAGGTAGTAGGTAGCAGGTGGGAGGTAGTAGGTAGCAGGTAGCAGGTAGTAGGTAGCAGGTAGGAGGTAGCAGGTGGGGCGGGGACCGGTGGGGGGCAGGTAGTAGGTGGGGGCGGGGGCCGGTGGGATGGGGTGCAGAGTGGATTGTACAGAGTTTAGGGTGGAGAGGGCTGGCGCAGGTGGGCTGGATGGGGAACCGCGAAAGACGCGAAAGGCACGAAATTTTTTCTTTAAGCTGCTAACGTGTTGGGCTTGCTGGAGCAAGCTAAGGACACGAAAATTTTTAGCGTTATTTAGCGTTTTTATCGGTTGTATTTTTTTAGCGGTTGTGATTGGTGATTTGTGGTGAGAATTAGGTCTCCCCCTAAAAACCTACTACCTGCTACCTACTACCTGATTTACCTACTACCTGATCTACCTTGCTCTCGTTCAATTACTCTTCTTCGTCGCTGCCATTCGTGGTTCCGCCGCCGCCACTATTGGCTGTGAAGATGGCGGTGAGGGCCATGTCGCTATTGACTACAATACTGCGTGAGGCTTGGGTGTTGCCATCGCTCCAACGGGTGAAGGTGAAGCCGCTGGCCGCCGTGGCTGCTATCGCCGCTGTGGCTCCACTCTCGTATTGTCCGCCACCTGTCACTGTACCACCATTGGCTGGCGATGCGCTAAGGGTTAACGTCTTTCTTCCAGTAGGCGTGGGTGTCGGAGCCGGGTCGTCAGGATTTTCTTCCACCGGTCGTGACCCTGCTGCCCGCTTGGCCGCAGCCAATGTCTCGGCGGTGGATCCTTTGGTGAGTACTTCGTGGAATGTGGCATCTTTGCGCAGGTCGGCAAACTTGCTGCCTTTGCTCCACACTACGTTCACTTTCTTGATGTTGATGGAACTGAATTCGTCCATGTATTCAGCCCCCATACTCACCAACGAGAGACGGAAGCTGCCGAGGTCGCCCAACTCCACTGATTTGCCGGCTAGGAGCTGCTCTCGCAAGCAACTGACGGCTTTCTTGAGGATGGCTTGCACATCGGCTGCATCGTATGAACAGCCATGGTCGGCGATGTGGTTGGAGAAGGACTCGAGGTCCATGGTTTCAATGCTCTGGGCGTTGCCGTAGTAACGGAATATGGCACCAGGGAATGTTTCGACCTTCAGGTCGGGATTTGCTTTTTTGGCCACTTGGAACTCTGCGATGTTCGTGAGTCGTGGCGCTACACTGTAAAGAATCATGTTGTTTTAAAATTTTAAAAATTGTTATTGTTTTTTTAGGTAGGAGGTAGCAGGTAGGAGGTAGTAGGTAGCAGGTAGTAGGTAGTAGGAGGGCGGGAGCCGGTGGGGGAGGGAACCGCGAAAGACGCGAAAGGCACGAAAATTTTTCAGGTCGCTAACGTGTTGTGCTTGCTGGAGCAAGCTAAGGCGCGAAAATTTTTAGCGTTATTTAGCGTTTTTAGCGGTTGGGGAAATAGGTAGTAGGTGTGAATAGGTAGTAGGTAGCAGGTAGAAGGTAGTAGGTGGGGGCGGGAGCCGGGATTTTTTTAGGTAGGAGGTAGTAGGTAGGAGGTAGTAGGTGGGCGGGAGCCGGTGGGGGAAAGGGAACCGCGAAAGACGCGAAAGGCACGAAATTTTTTTCAAGTTGCAAACGTGTTGGGCTTGCTGAAGCAAGCGAAGGTTACGAAATTTTTTTAACATTGTTTTGCGTTTTTAGCGGTTAGAAAATTAGGTGGTAGGTGTGAATGGGTAGGAGGTAGCAGGTAGGAGGTAGTAGGTAGTAGGAGGGCGGGGGCAGGTAGTAGGTAGCAGGTAGAAGGTAGTAGGTGGGGGCGGGAGCCGGTGGGAGGGGGGCAGGTAGTAGGTAGCAGGTAGGAGGGAGTAGGGGGGGGCGGGGCCGGGAGTGGGGGGTGGTCTGTGTTGTGTCTTCATTTGTTTACTTTTCATTTTAACTGCGTGTAGGATTAATTGGTACTTTTTTGTTTTGTTTTGCAAAGATACGACTTTTAACATTCGCTGGTCGTGCGTTATGATGCGATTGGGTGCTGTGGTATGAGATAAAGTGAGATTACTTTGATCCTTCCTGCCTAAATCAGGGGCTGCCGAGGTAGGAGACGATGAGGGCGACTTCTTTGGAGGTGTAGTATTTGCTGTATTTGTTGTACCCGATATCGTCCAGTGCTTTGCTAAGCGGGGCACAGCGTTTGATCCAGAGCGTGAGCCGGTTGACTGCTGAGCGTGAGTCCGCCAGGGGAAAGTAGCAATGTGCAAGTGCTTGTTTGCTGTAGGTCCTGATAGGGAACGGTGGTGTGGTGAAGTTGTCTTCCATGTGTATTTCTGTTTTTTGTTCATTATAGGTTAGGTGGACTGAGGGGTCAGGTCGTCTCGCCGTACTTGTTAGGTCGTATCGGTCTAGGCGTCCATGGTGTTTGAAGTTTTTGACTCTAGGAGTAGTTCTACCAAGTCGATCTTGCGCTCTTTCTGGTCGGGAGTGGATAGGCGTTCGAGTATGTCGGAGGTGTAGATGGCTAGTCCTGTCTTGCTGCTGATTTCTGCCGCATGCTTCCGCCAAAGGGCGTAGGCTTTCCCTTCGGGATCGGTGTCGGGGAAGAGTATGATTCGATAGCCGCTGCCTTGGAAGGGGGTGAAGAGTTCTGCATGGAGGTTGTTCATCCCGCCCGTGGCCATCCAGATGGCCCGGGGGATCAACAGCGAACAGATGACGGCCGTCTTCTCACTCTCTACTATGGCTATCGGCTGGCCGTCTTCGTGTCTCGCATGCTTTGAGATGAGGTGCAGGCCGAAGAGGCAGCGGGTGGCATGGTGGCTCTTGGGTAGTTGTCCGCGCCGTTTCAATACCGAAGTGATGGTGTAGGGGGCATGGCTCTGGCTCCGGTGACCATCGGGTCGATACTGCATCACCTTGCCTTCATGCACCTGTTGCTGCTCGTCCACCTGCCAGAAGATGACTCCCCCATCATGCGTGGCTCCAAGATGGTATCTGGCTACCGCCTCTTCCATCTGGTCGGCGGTGAGGATGCCCGATTGTACCATGGACCAGCAGAACGTGTTTCTGCCCGACTGACACCGCGACAGGTACAAGGCCGGGAGGTAGTCGTTTGTTGGCTGCGCTTTCGGCAGCGATGGGGTGGTGCGTGGCTTCGGCATGGGTTTGATCTGTTTTGTCAGGCTTATGTCTTCTTCGATATTGAATTGCTCGGAGAGCCATCGGCAGGCTTCGATGAAACCGAGGTTTTCTTTGGCCATCACGAGGTTGATGGTGCTGCCTCCTTTGCCACAAGAAAAGCAGTACCAGAGGTTCTCGCTGACGTTGAAGGTGAGGCTTGGGTGTTTGTATTCGTGAAGAAAACAATTGCATTTGTGGTGTCGGACTTCTATTCCGAGTGCATTCGCCACTTCTTCGATGGGGATGGTGCGTATTTTGTCTAGATTGAACATGGGGTAAGGGGGTGTTAGGTAGTAGGTGTGAATAGGTAGTAGGTAGTAGGTGGGGCGGGAGCCGGTGGGAGGAGGGTGGAGGTAGTAGGTAGTAGGTAGTAGGTAGCAGGTAGTAGGTGGGGCGGGAGCCGGTGGGAGGGAGGGAACCGCGAAAGACGCGAAAGGCACGAAATTTTTTCTTTAAGCTGCTAACGTGTTGGGCTTGCTGAAGCAAGCGAAGGCACGAAAATTTTTAGCGTTATTTAGCGTTTTTAGCGGTTGAAAAATTAGGTGGTGGGTAGCAGGTAGCAGGTGGGGCGGGAGCCGGTGGGAGGAGGGTGGAGGTAGTAGGTAGCAGGTGGGGCGGGAGCCGGTGGGAGGGAGGGAACCGCGAAAGACGCGAAAGGCACGAAATTTTTTCTTTAAGCTGCTAACGTGTTGGGCTTGCTGAAGCAAGCAAATGTTACGGAAATTTTTAGAGTTTTTGCGGTATGGATTGGTGGTTTGTGATGTGGGGTTCGGGGATGTGATTGGTGTTTGTGATGAGAGTTAGGTTTTCCCAATAAAATACCTACTACCTGCTACCTACTACCTGATTCTTTTGCGGTTGTGATTGGTGTTTGTGGTGAGAGTTAGGTTTTCCCAATAAAATACCTGCTACCTACTACCTGATATACCTACTCCCTGATTCATTGCCTGAGTCCTTCTACTTTTTCGCTCGGCTTTCCCTACTTCCCCCGGTATCCCCTAGAGGGGATACCTAGGGGGCAGGCTGGCCGCCTGCTTCGGAGGCGGGGTCCCTTAGCCTGGGTCCCCGCTTGTAGTACACGCAGTCTTCGCTCTTGACAATTTTCTCGATAATGAGGTCTTGTAGGGCCTTGTAGCGGACTCTGCCATACCAGTTGAGGTTCTCGATATTTGTGAGTTCTTGGAATTTCTGCTCCAGTTCGTATGCTCGTAGTTGGGTGGTGTCGTCTGGTAGCAGGGTGGAGAACACTTTCACGGCATTCACTTCTCCTCCAATCATATATTCTCTGTTGATGGGTAGGTGGGCGGTAGCCTTCTTTTTGGAGAGTGCTGATGGTGGAATATTGGTTAGTTCGGGCAGACCTTGATCGTTGACGGTGAAACGGAGGGTGTCGAGGATGTCGTATTTGCGGGTCATCACCTGTTTCCAAGAAAAGATACGGTCGGCGTCTTTCTCGCACTCATATACCTCGAACGACTTGTAGGTCAGCTCTGTGCCAATCCATCCGCGGAGGTTTTTGTCTTCCGAAGCTTTGTTTTGGTGCAGCACACACACGATGCAGCATCCCTGTTCTGAAGCAAGGTGCATGAGCCGTTCGATGACCTCTTGCGACAGCACGCCGTCGTTGATGTCGTTCACCAGGTCTCGTATGCCGTCCAAGATTACCAAGTCGGGTTTGTCGTGCCGGATGGCTACCTCTAGCAGCGGCATACGATCCTGCCAGAATTCTGCTCGCACGTTGTACACATCGCATCGTTCCGCAAGGAATGAGTCTATGGCACTGCTATCTTGGCACATGCGTAGTACTCGGTCGCGTAGGATTTCTTGTGTGGACTCCTCACTCTGCTCGGTGTCGAACCACAGCAGGTGAAGCGGGTCGGCCTCGATACGCCGGACTGAGAGCGACTCTTCGCAAAGGCAGAGGCTCATGAGGATGGAGGTGAGAAATGTCTTGCCCGACTTGGCTCGGCCAGTCACCGCCACCAGTTCGCCTCGTGGGAAACAGGGTTTGTCGAACAGGCGGAAGAGGAACCGCCGTTGTGGGATCACGGTGGTGGGGGTGATGCGTCGTCGTTCAAGCCGCCTGATCCGTTCTTGGATCTCGGGATCGGTCCCTGCGAGGGCTATCTCGTCTTGAATTAGTTGTTGCAGGTCCATTGATATACTTTTTTCTTCAAAAATTGTTTATTTTGCAAAAGTACATACGCTGCCTGACATAAGAGGCCATATATGACCCTGCTAGGCATCGAGGAAAAATGATAAACTATGAAGAAAGAATCTTGTATTCAACTTCCCTCGTTCGGGATTGCGCTGCAAAAGGTATGCGACTCGTTGGGCATCCATGCAGCAATGGTGAAGGACTATGGCTTGTCGCTATCTACCTTCAAGAGAATGAAAAAAGGGCACCTGTCCGTACCGATCACCTGGCTTTGATGTTGCGCATCATCCGTGATAGTTGCTTGGAAACGGAGTTTCCGTTGATTGCCATGGAACTGGTGGCGGGGCTGGTGGGGACGGATGCGAGTTTTGGCGAGAAAAATACAATCCTAGCCTCGGCAGGTGGGGCAGGATTGGTGTCTAAAGGGGATTATGCTGAGCAAAAATTCCCTCATTGTGCCCGCTCTACGGCGCTCAAGAAGCTGGCAAATACTATTCGGTCGAATCCGCGGTTGGCATCGGCGCTGCGTGACGCAGGCTACAGCCCAAACTCCCATACGCTCACGCTGAGGCAGGTGAGGGTAATTGAGGAGGGTTGGAGGGAGGTGGCAGGTAGTAGGTAGTAGGTAGCAGGTAGTAGGTAGTAGGTGGGAGGTAGTAGGTAGCAGGTAGGAGGTGGGGCGGGAGCCGGTGGGATGGGGGCCGGTTGTTAGGTAGCAGGTAGGAGGTGGGAGGTAGCAGGTGGGAGGTAGCAGGTAGCAGGTAGTAGGTAGTAGGTGGGCGGGAGCCGGTGGGAGGTGGTAGGTGGGAGGTGGTAGGTAGTAGGTGGGGCGGGGGCCGGGATTTTTTTAGGTAGGAGGTAGCAGGTAGTAGGTAGTAGGTGGGCGGGGGCCGGTGGGGGAGGTAGCAGGTTGTTAGGTAGCAGGTAGGAGGTAGCAGGTAGTAGGTGGGCGGGAGCCGGTGGGGGGCGGGTTGTTAGGTAGCAGGTAGGAGGTAGCAGGTAGTAGGTGGGGCGGGAGCCGGTGGGAGGGGCGGGAGCCGGTGGGGGGGGGGGGGGGGGGGGTGGGGGGGGGGGGGGTGGGGGGTAGCGGGTGGGGGGGGGGGGGGGGGCCGGGGGGGGGGGCGGGAGCCGGTGGGATGGGGTGCAGAGTGGATTGTACAGAGTTTAGGGTGGAGAGGGTTGGGCACAGGTGGGTTGGATGGGGAACCGCGAAAGACACGAAAGACACGAAATTTTTCAAGTCGCTAACGTGTTGTGCTTGCTGGAGCAAGCGAAGGCGCGAAATTTATATAGCGTCATTTGGCGTTTTTAGCGGTTAGAAAATTAGGTGGTAGGTGTGAATAGGTAGTAGGTGTGAATAGGTAGTAGGTAGTAGGTAGTAGGTAGTAGGTAGTAGGTGGGCGGGAGCCGGTGGAGGAGGGTGGAGGTAGGAGGTAGCAGGTAGCAGGTAGTAGGTGGGCGGGAGCCGGTAGCAGGTAGGAGGTAGCAGGTAGGAGGTAGCAGGTAGCAGGTAGTAGGTGGGGCGGGAGCCGGTGGGGGGATTTGCTAGCGAAAGAGTATCAGGTTTTAGGAGGCTTTTGAGGGGATTGTGTTGTTGTGTCAAGGTTGGGATGGTGACACATCGCTTATATTTCGAAAAAAAAACGTATATTTGCAATTTACTTTATTTAGTATAAATATTATAATAAAATATTAATCAAATATTTGCAGTTATGGCAGAACGTAATATGATTTATCTGTGTCTGGCTCACATGAGCGAGAACACGATGGAAGAGAAGTATGTACAAGAAGCTTTTGACACCAATTGGGTAGTGCCTATGGGTCCTAATGTTAATGCTTTTGAGCAGGATCTAGCTACTTTTGTGAATGGCAATGCCGATGGTTCTAATCTCGACCGCAAGGTAGTATGTCTTTCCGCTGGTACCGCAGCCATCCACCTGGCTTTGATCGCTTGTGGCGTAAAGGCTGGCGATGAGGTGTGTGTTCAATCTTTCACGTTCTGTGCATCATCACACCCCATCACCTATCTCGGTGCCAAACCTGTGTTTATCGGTTCGGAGAAGGATACTTGGAACATGGATCCAGAGTTGCTCGAAAAGGCTATCCTCGACCGTAAGGCTAAAACTGGCCATTATCCCAAGGCCATCATTCCAGTGGCTCTCTATGGTATGCCTTACCAGATTGACAAAATTATGGCCATCGCCAACAAATATGGTATTCCCGTAATTGAAGATGCTGCCGAAGGCATGGGCTCTCGCTTTGATGGCAGAGTGCTTGGCTCCTACGGCAAATATGGTATCCTCTCTTTCAATGGCAATAAGATGATCACCACCTCTGGCGGTGGTGCTATGATTTGTCAGAGCCCCGAAGAGGCCAACGAGATTATGTGGTATGCTACACAGGCTCGCGACGCTTATCCTTACTATGAACATACCGCTATCGGATATAACTATCGTATGAGCAATGTGTGCGCCGGCATCGGTCGCGGCCAGATGACGGTATTGGACGAACATATCGCCCATCACAAGCATGTACAAGCTCTTTATGAAGATTTGTTGAAGGATGTTCCTGGTATCCACATGCACTGCCAGCCAGCAGATCCTCGTTATGATGCCAATTTCTGGCTCTGCGCAGCCACCATTGACCCTGACGTGCATGTCCAAGGCCAAGAGAATGCGTATAAAGAGGTAATCAAGACAGCCGTGGGCGGTGCCGCCGGCGTCATCCATGCCGTGGATTCTGCCACTACCGACTGCCAGCCCAACGAGAACGTGGAGGCACTTCGTGTGTTTATGCTGGACAAGAAAGTAGAGTGTCGTCCCCTTTGGAAACCCATGCACAAACAGCCTGTTTATGCCTCTGCAGATGTATATACCAACAACATAGAGGAGGACCTCTTCAAAATCGGTTTCTGCCTTCCCGCAGGTCCCATGGTCACCGATGACGACGTGAAGTACATCGTTGAATGCATAAAAGAAGCAATCAGTTAATAGTTGCAATTGGCTTATGAATAATATTGAACCGCAAAAAACGCAAAAGACACGAAATTTTTCAAGTCGCTAACGTGGAGGCTTGCTAGAGCAAGCAAAATCACGAAAGAATGTAGGTCACAGAATCCTACTCTTTGGAACAAAGAGAATTTTGCGTTTTTTAGCGTTTTTCGCGGTTAAAAACAAAAAACAGGTTGCTATGATTGTTCCACAGAGAAATAGCACCGTTGTGAGATGATTATTTAAGTGTTTACGGTATCAAGAGCTATGAGCAATGGAATTCTTTATCCCAAAGAATCGTATGAAATAGTAGCTGCAATTATAGAAGTTCACAAGCAATTGGGCTGTGGTTTTTTGGAAATGGTATATCAAGATGCGCTAGAGGTTGAGTTCAATCTGAGAAATATTCCATTTGAACGTGAAAAGAAACTGGCAGTGCAATATAAGGGAAATGTGTTAAAATCTTATTATGTGGCAGATTTTATATGTTTTGGCCATATCATTGTTGAATTAAAGGCGGTGGATGAAATATCAAATATTCATGTTGCTCAGGTTCTAAATTATCTAAAGGTTACAGGTTTTAAACTTGGATTGCTTGTGAATTTTAATGAAGTTTTTGTCCAACCGAGAAGGATCGTATTGTCTCAAAGTTCAAGATAGATTTATATCTAGAGGCTAGTACTTTGATTCTTGATTTTGGCACCTGATTAACTGAATTCGAAAATGGTATGTTGATTTTATTGAATTCCAAAACAAGAAATTTATAAAATGAATGAAAAACACCTATTAGAACGAAAGAACGGATTGACATTCATCCTCATCACCAGCCTTTTTGCGCTGTGGGGATTTGCCAATGATATCACGAATCCGATGGTGGCTGCGTTCCAGACACTGATGGAACTGAGCACTGCAAAGGCGTCACTGATCCAGTTCGCCTTCTATGGCGGTTATGCCACCATGGCGATTCCAGCCGCTTTGTTTATCCGCCGATTCTCCTATAAGAAGGGAATTCTGTTGGGTTTGGCTTTATATGCCATAGGGGCATTCCTCTTTATCCCTGCAGCAGCACAGCAGAGCTTTATGTTTTTCTGCTTCTCATTGTACATCCTGACGTTCGGCTTGGCATTTCTTGAAACCACAGCTAGTCCGTATATCATGTCATTGGGTGATAAGGAGAATGCCACCCGCAGATTGAACTTGTCACAGGCGTTCAATCCGATGGGGTCGCTCTTGGGTATGGCTACGGCTTCGATGATTGTGCTACCCAACCTGCTCTCCGACCGCCGCGACGAGATGGGCAATATCTTATTTTCCACCCTAGGTGAGCCTGAAAAGGCAAGCATCCGGCTGCATGACCTGGCCGTGATACGCAACCCTTACGTGGCTCTTGGTGTGGTGGTACTCGTCATGTTAATCGTAATTGCACTTTTGGTGAAAAACGAAAAGACACAGATTGGTCAGCAGCCAGCAATCAACAGCGTGTCTGCTACATTGAAACGCTTGTGGAGGAATAAGTTATATCGCGAAGGGGTGGTGGCTCAGGTGTTCTATGTGGCTGCTCAGATTATGGTGTGGACTTTTATCATCCAGTATGCCGACAACTTGGGCATCGACAAGGCCACGGCTCAGAACTATAATATTTTGGCCATGGTGCTGTTCTTGTGCGGACGCTTTGTATCTACTTTCTTGATGAGATGGGTGAATGGCCGCAAACTCTTGGTGACCTTCGGCGTTGGAGCTGCCCTTTGTGCGCTGGGTGCCATACTCATCGTGGGTATGCCGGGACTGTATTGTTTGATAGGCATCAGTTTGTTTATGAGTTTGATGTTCCCCACCATCTATGGCACAGCTTTGGAGGATGTGTCGTTAGAAGATGCAACTCTGGGGGCCGCATTCTTGGTGATGGCGATTGTGGGCGGTGCGTTGATGCCTCCGTTGCAAGGCATGATTATTGACTGTGGCACCATCCTAGGCCATCCCGCTGTGAACGTGAGCTACTGCTTACCGTTCCTCTGCTTCGTTGTGGTGACATGGTATGGGGTAAAAGGTGTTAAGCAGTTAGAGCATAGATCAAAATTATAAAAATTTTTATTTTATTATAATAATTATATGTAATGAGCGTTATTTAATTAATTTTTCATGACAAATTCATGGGAAATGAAGGTTATGATAAGAATATTGCGCAAAATATCAAACTGGTACTTTTCTAAAGGTGCTCTGCCTTATTGGATTATCTTGGTTATCGACCTCGTGATTGTGATGGCTTCGGCTTATGTGGGAGCTTATTTCGTTTGGGGCGGCGGCGGCGTGACCAATCGTTTTTGGTCGCTGTTCAGAGGTATGTTTGTGGCAGAGGTTTTCTATTTGCTGATTTTCCGTTACCTGCATACTTATACGGGCGTTATCCGTTTTTCTACTTTGAAGGATATTGCCGTGGTGTTGCTATCCAATCTCTTGGGCGCTGCCGTCACTTACTTGTTGGGTCGTATCTTCCATGCTTTGGGGTGGCATTATGTGCAGCTTCTTTCATTGAAAGGCTGTGTGGCTTTGTTCTTCTTCTGTTCCATCGCCATGTCCTGTTTGCGTGTGGTAGTGAAGCTGGTTTATGATGGCTATATTCGCGACGATAAGGCTCGCCGTGTGTTCATTTATGGTGTGAAAGATGGCGGAGCCGCCATTGCTAGCAGCCTAATGAATGAACATCCCCAGCGTTTTTGTGTGTCGGGATTTGTGAGTCCCGATGGCTCTTATGAAAGCAAATGGTTGATGGGTGTTCAGGTGCGTCGTGTGGGTCCCAATCTGGTGAAGCACATGCGTGATGAACATGCCAATATCTTGGTCGTGTCGCCCAATCGTGAGGATGAATTCCGCGCCAATGCCGAACTGGTGGATACGATGATCCAGTCAGGAATCAAGATTATGATGTTCACCGGCGTGTCGGATTGGGATGAAAACTCCCAGCTGAACAACCCAGTTTTGCGTGAGGTGGATATTGAAGAGTTGTTGCCTCGTGAGAAAATTGAGGTGGATTTGGATACCATCGGACAGATGCTCAAGAATAAGTGCATCATGATTACGGGTGCGGCTGGCTCTATCGGATCTGAGATTGTGCGTCAGGTGGCTACTTTTGGACCTTCAAAACTCGTTTTGGTGGATCAGGCCGAGACACCTATGCACGACATTCTGCTGATGATGAATAATCAATTCAGCTATCTGAATAGTGTGGTAATGGTTACCAGCATCACCAACAAGACTCACATGGAACAGCTTTTCCGCCAGCATCGTCCAGAATATGTGTTCCATGCTGCTGCCTACAAGCATGTGCCAATGATGGAGGATAACCCCGCTGTGGCTGTGCAAAATAATGTGTATGGCACCCGTGTGGTTGCCGACTTGGCTGTGAAGTATGGCGCAAAGAAGTTTGTGATGGTGTCCACCGATAAAGCTGTGAATCCTACCAACGTGATGGGCTGTTCCAAGCGTATCTGCGAGATCTATTGTCAGTCTCTCAACAAAGCTATCGTGGAAGGACAATGCCCCATTGAGTTGGCAGAAGGTTTGGATAAGCCTTGTACGCAGTTTGTGACCACCCGTTTTGGCAATGTATTGGGTAGCAACGGTTCTGTGATTCCCATCTTTAAAGAACAGATTAAGAAGGGCGGTCCTGTCACGGTGACTCATCCCGATATCATTCGTTTCTTTATGCTCATTCCCGAAGCTTGCCGACTGGTGTTGGAAGCTGGCACAATGGGCATGGGGGGCGAGATTTTTGTCTTTGACATGGGCGAGCCTGTCAGAATTGCCGACCTGGCCAAGCGCATGATCAAGCTCTCTGGTGCACAGAATATTGAGATTAAGTTCACCGGCCTCCGCCATGGTGAGAAACTCTACGAGGAGGTGCTTAACGAGAAGGAGCAGACCAAAGAGACCCACCATCCGAAGATCAGAATCGCCAACGTGCGCGAATACGAATATGCTGAAGCTCTCCGCAACGAGGAACGCCTGCTGGCTGAATCTTTTACTCATGACGATATGGCTATCGTGAAGATAATGAAGGAAATCGTGCCGGAGTATAAGAGCCAGTCCTCGAAGTATGAGGTGCTGGACGGGAAGACGGAGGACAGGTAGCAGTTTTTTTAGGTAGCAGGTTTTTAGGTAGCAGGTAGCAGGTAGTAGGTAGCAGGTTATTAGGTAGTAGGTGGTAGGTTTTTAGGTATGGGTAGTAGGTTATTAGGTAGTGGGTTATTAGGTAGTAGGTAGCAGGTAGTAGGTAGTAGGTAGTAGGTTTTTAGGTAGTAGGTGGTAGGAGTGGGATTATTATTGGATGAATGATATTGGTGCTGACTCTGTCAGCGGTATTCTTGTCTGTCAACCGCGAAATACGCGAAAGGCACGAAATTTTTTCTGGATGATAACGTGAAGGCTTGCTGGAGCAAGTAAAGAACACGAAAAATTGAAGCTGACTTTGGCTGACTCTTTGGAACAAAGAGTTATTTTTAGCGTTATTTAGCGTTTTTCGCGGTTAAGATATAGTAATGGTAACGTATAAAAATTGTTTCTCTAGCCGAGCAAGCTCGGCCAGAAGGACTGAAAGAAATTATCAGAAATGTTCCAGAAATTATTAATAATTAGTGATTTCTGATAATAATGATTCTCGAAAGGTTCAGTTTGACAGTTTCGCTTGCACTACTGAAATTATCCAATTAATAGTGGTTGTCTAATGCAGTAGGCAGGTGGAACCGCGAAATACGCGAAAGGCGCAAAATTTTTCAGGACGCTAACATGAGGGCTTGCTGGAGCAAGCAAAGAACACGAAAAATTGCAGCTGACTTTGGCTGACTCTTTGGAACAAAGAGTTCTTTTTAGCGTTATTTAGCTTTTTTCGCGGTTAAGATATAATAATAGCAACGTATAAAAATTGTTTTCTAGCCGAGCAAGCTCGGCCAGAAGGACTGAAAGAAATTATCATAAATGTTCCAGAAATTATTAATAATTAGTTATTTCGGATAATAATGACTTTCTCGAAAGGTTCAGTTTGTCAGTTTCTCTTGCGATACTGACATTATCCAATTAATAGTGGTTGTCTAATGCAGTAGGCAGGTGGAACCGCGAAAGACGCGAAAGGCGCAAAATTTTTTCAGGACGCTAACATGAGGGCTTGCTGGGGCTAGAAAAAATGCGAAAACGAACTTGGTATGGTCGTTTTCGCGTTTTTTTGCGTTATACTTGCAGTTGGGAAATTGGATTCTCGATGGGCTAATCGATTGTTCTTTTGGCGGCTTGTTTGGCTTTGATGCGGGCAACGGCGCCGGCTTCGTTGGTGGCCCATTGGTCTTCGGGAATGGCAAGGGCACCTTCCATGATCTCAGGGTTGGTTGGACGGGGCCGCTTCTTCCAGCATTCATTCTCATATTCTGCGATGGCAGTAGGGTATTGGGCTTTCAGAACCTGGAATTGTCTGAACAATTTCCGTTCATAGTCATTGTCGTGGTTGTAAATATCTTGGAGGAAGTTGTTCCAAATGCTGCGGATATTGAATCGGACAAGCATCCACCATATCGTGCCTACCGACCAGATGACAGCAATGGCCATATATGACATTCGCAATCCAAGCGAGCGGCGGCGGAATGCCGTGCCATAGTAGAAAAGAATAGCACCTAAGCCAATGATGATGATGGCTGCTGCAATGATCATCAACAGTTTTGCAAGATTACTTTTAAGGAAAGGAGTACGTGACATAGTATTATTAGTTATTTTAGTTGGTATATTTTTTCCATCAAATGCCATTTGTCGGTAGAGGGGGCGTTGGGATCGCATCCTTGGTATTCGGCCACAAAAGCCTCCCATTCTGCCTGTCGTGGGAGTTGGGCGAGGCGGTCCATGTCTTTCTCCCAGTCGAAATCGTCCACGGTATCGCAAATCATAAACACCTGGTTGCCGAAGCGGTAGATCTGCATATCCAGGATGCCCACTTCGTGCTGGCCTTGCATAACCTCGGGCCATACTTGCGCATGCACCTCTACATATTTTTTTATCAATTCTTCGTCGTCTCGCAGAGACAACGTCTGGCAATATCGTTTCATTCTCTCTTCGTTTTCAAAAATAACGTATGCTACTTATTTTTATTGTATAATTCGTTGGCGGAAGTCGGAGAGTTATTAAGCATGTGCATAAGGATTTCTGATTTCCATCGGGTGGTACCTAGATAATATTAACTGGCAGGGGTGTCTGCCAAAAAATGTTTCATGATTTCTATGGGGTGGACGGCCTTGATGCCGGTGCCATCGAGGATTTGCTGACGGCAGGAGGTGCCGGGAGCGGCCACCAGGGTTGGCGTTTCGGTGGGCTCTTTAAGGGCTCGGCGTAGGGTGGGGAAGAGGAGCATCTCGCCAATCTCGATGGAGGTCTTGTAATGCTCTTTCTCATAGCCAAAAGAACCGGCCATGCCGCAGCAACTGCTGGGAATCACATGGAGTTTGCATCCGGCGAGTAAGCGCAGCATGGCGGCAGTCTTCTCAATGCCGACCAATGATTTCTGATGGCAATGGCCGTGCAGCCAGATCTCCACTGCATCGGATTTGAACTGCTTTGCTGTGATGTTGCCCCGAGCCACTTCGCGCATGATAAACTCATCGTAGAGGAGGCAGTTCCTGCCCAGCGCTTCGGCATCTTGGCGCATAGAGGCTGGCACTAGGTCGGGGTATTCGTCGCGGAAAGAGAGGATACAGCTGGGTTCGATACCCACCAATGGGGTGTCCTCGGTGATCTTGTTGCGGAGCAGCCGTACATTCTTGGTGGCATATTTGGCGGCCAAGTGGAGGCAGCCTTTGGAAATGGCGGCTCGACCGCTTTCCACGGTGCGGGGAATAATCACCTTATAGCCCAAAGCTGTGAGTAGCGAGGCAAAGGTGTGGCCCAACTCAGCTTCTTGATGGTTGGTAAATTCGTCAGCGAAAAGATAAACGGTTCTCTGCGTTTGTGCATTTTGTCTCCGGATGGTGCGATCATGTTTCACCAATTGGCGGATGGCGCGATCATGTTTCACCAATTGGCGGATGGTGCGGGGCGAGAGGGCGGGAATGGCGCGCTCTGGTGCAAAAGCAACGAGCCGTTTGATGATGGATGATGACCAATTCCAGCGGGCCATAGCGTTGTAGATGGGATATACGATATGCCCTAGTTGCTCGATGGCGGCCATGCGGGCCACCATCCAACTGCGGAAGGGGGTGCCGTGCTGGCTGTACAACTGTTGCAGCACCCGAGCACGGATGCGGGTCATGTCAACATTGGAAGGACATTCGCCTTTGCAACCCTTGCATGCCAAGCAGCTGTAGAGCATCTCTTCAAGTGCCTTGCGGTCGTCGGTGTCGGATCCAATGCCGCGGGTGAGCACCTCGCGCAGTACATTGGCTCTGGCACGGGTGGTCATCAATTCATCGCGAGAGACTTTGAAGGCGGGGCACATCGTGCCACCGATGGTGTTGCTTTTGCGGCAATCGCCAGCCCCGTTGCATTGCTCAATGAGGCACATGAGGTCGTGGTCGGCGCAAAGGTATTGCTGGTTGACATCGTAGCGCAGCGATTCGTCCATGCGTGGGGCATCCACGATTTTGTTCATATTGAAGACCCCGTCGGGATCCCAGCATTGCTTCACCTGTCGCATGAGCTGATACACCTCTTGGCCGTACATGATGGGGATGAACTCGGCGCGGAGCCGTCCGTCGCCATGCTCGCCACTGAGGCTGCCATGATGTTTTTTTACCAGTTGTGCGCTCTCCAAGGCCACTTGGTGGAATCGTTCGCGGTCGTGGGCATCCTTGATATTGAGGATGGGACGGAGATGAAGTTCGCCGGTGCTGATATGCCCGTAATAAACGCAACTCATCTCCATGCGCTGCATCAGCTGTTCAAATTCTTCGAGGTATTGCGGGAGGCGTTCGGGTGCCACGGCGGTATCTTCGATGACACCGATGGGTTTGTTGTCGCCTTTGACACCGGTGAGCACACCGAGGCCAGCTTTGCGGAGTGCCCATACTCGGCTGATGTCCTTGCCATAAACTCGGCTGCAGTGGTAGGCAAGTCCTTCGTTGAGGAGATCTTGCTCCATGGCGTTGGCTTGCTCGTCCATGGTGGTGCCGTTGAATTCGGCGATAATCAATGCGGCGGGTTCGCCTTCGATAAAGAATCGGTTGCGATCTTGGGTGTGGTTGTTGCGGCACAGCTCCAGTATCTTTCCGTCCATGAGCTCCACGGCCACAGGCTGGTGGCGCAGTGCCACGAGGTTGGCCAGATAACTCTTGGGCAGCGAGTCGCAATGGGCGCAAAGCACCATCTGCTCCTGAGGAGGCAGTGGGTCGAGGGAGAGTTTGATGGCGGTGATGAAGCACAGCGTGCCTTCGCTACCTGTGATAATCTTGGTGAGGTCGATATCGCCTTCGATGGCTTCGTCGATGGCGTAGCCGCAACTGCGCCGCTGCAGCGACTTGTCGGGGAAGTTGTCTGCAATCAGTTGTCTGATTTCAGGGTCGTTCTTCCATTGTTCCAGCTGGGCATAAATCTGTTGCAGGAGCGGACTCCCTTCGCGTTTGGCGGTAGAGAAATGCGAACCGTCGCTGAGGACGCCTTGCAGTTCAAGCACATGGTGGCGGGTGCTGCCATAGACCAGCGAATGGGTGCCGCATGAGTTGTTGCCCACCATGCCGCCGATGCAGCATCGGTTGGAGGTGGAAGTCTCGGGGCTAAAGAAAAGACCGTGCGGTTTGAGGAAGATATTCAGTTCGTCGCGCACCACGCCGGGTTCCACCCATACGGTACGTTGCCCCTTGTCGAACTTGAGTATGTGATTGAAATGTTTGCTGATATCCACCACGATGCCATTGCCCACCACTTGGCCGGCGATGCTGGTGCCTCCGGCACGAGGGATAAGGTGGGTATGCAGGCGGCGTGCCTCGTTGAGCAATTCTACAATTTCTGCTTCGTTCTTGGGATAAGCCACCCCCATGGGCATCTCGCGATAGGCAGATGCGTCGGTGGCATAGGCGATGCGGTGGAGGATATCGGTGTGAATCATGATTGACGTTGGATTCGATGTTAACGTTGTTGTTGACGTTAACTTTATAATTCGAAACTCATTTGATAGATCAGAACTAAGAATTCTTAATGATTGTCTCTAAGATTTTTTCAGCGGCGTGGGCGTCGCCAAAGAGGTGGGGGAATCGCACGGGATGGTCAATAAGGGTGTGGTAGCCATCGATGATTCGCTGGTAGTCGGCATCGGCGATGAAGCCGGCACCATGGTTGACAATCTCTACCCATTCGGTCTCGGGACGGAGGATGACGCATGGTTTCTCGAAGAAGAAAGCCTCTTTCTGTACCCCACCGCTATCGGTCATCACTATCTTGGCGTGCTGTTCCAGCATATTGATGTCGAAGAATGATGCTGGTGGGATGATGCGGATATGGTGGGTGAGCTGCGTTGAATGGTGTTGCTCCAGAATCTTTTTAGTGCGGGGATGAAGTGGTAGCACCACGGTGATGTGTTCTTGTTCGGCAATATCGGAGAGTGCGTGGAAGATGGCCTGCAGCCGTTCGGGGTTGTCGGTGTTGTTGTCGCGATGGACGGTGGCAAGAATATAATTGTTGGGTTGGATGTCGAGGTCTTGCAGGATGGTGCTGTGCTGCTGGGCAAGGGAGGCAAAGTAGATAGAGTTGTCGTACATGACATCGCCGCAGTTGCACACCAGGCGGTGGCGGCCATCGGCAAAGGTGGCTTGAGAATCGAAAAATCCTTCGTGACGGAGATTCTCTACAGCTGTCTGGGTGGGGGCGAAGCAGATGCTGGACAGTTGGTCGCACACGATGCGGTTGACCTCCTCGGGCATGGCCATGTTGAATGAACGGAGTCCGGCCTCGATGTGATAGACAGGGATATGCAGCTTGGATGCGGCCACGGCACCAGCCAGGGTAGAGTTGGTGTCGCCGTAGAGGATGATGCCGTCAAAATGCCCCTGAAGTAATACCTCCTCGATGCCGCTGATCATCTTGGCAGTTTGAACCCCATGAGCGCCCGAACCCACACCCAGGTTGAAGTGGGGCTGGGGGATGCCCAGTTGGTCAAAGAAGACCTGTGACATATTGGCATCATAATGCTGGCCCGTGTGCAGTATCGACTCCTGAATGGTGGAGGAAAAGGCATTGCTGATGGCGCGGGAGATGGCGGCGGCTTTGATGATTTGCGGACGAGCGCCGATGACGGTGAGGAGTTTCAACATATAATAATGTATTATTTATTGCTTTGGATAAATTGGATAAACTGGCTGGCCAGGGTGGCGTAGTTGAGATGGGTGAGGGCATAGGAGCGGCCGAGGTTTCCCATCTCTTGGCGTTGGGCAGGGGAGAGGTCGGCCAGGCGAACAATGGCTGCTGCCACCTGAGCGATATTCTCAGCCTCCACTTGCAAGCCACAACCTACACGCTCGACAAGGCTGCCGGGTTCGTCCACCGAAAAAATGATGGGGCGGGCAGCCACCATATAGTCGGTCACCTTGTTGAAAGAGGTACCATATTGATGCAAGATGCTGTGCACACCACCAGCATAGCAGATGTCGAATGACTGGATGATAAGTGGAATGACGCGTTTCTCGACAGGGGGTAAGAAGTAAAAATGCTGAAGGTCATATTGTTTGGCCAAAGCGATGAGTTCGTCCTTTTGTGGCCCTTGACCAACCAAGACAAAGGCAATATCGTGGCGGCTGCGCAATGAGTTGGCGGCATGGACAAGCACCTCCATGGCGGTGGATTGTGTGTGACCACCGGCGAAGCCGATGATGGTTTTTCCCTGCTGGCGAAGTTGGAGGAAGAGCTGCTGATGCTGTTGTGGGATTTGGACAGTGGTGTCAATCTGCTCCCATTCTTCAAGAAGAAATCCGTTGGGCACGCAGGCAAACTTGTATTCGGGCAAGCCGTGGCGGCGCATGTGGGGATAAGTCTTGTCGGGGATGGAGATGACATGGTCGCAATGCTTGTAGGCATAGTTCTCGGCCCATTGCAACACTTGGATGAAAGGATGCCAAGGCTTGTAACCGCCGATAATCATGGGGGAGAGGGGCCATAGGTCATGCACCTCTAGCACCAATTGAGCATGTGCCTTGCGGGCAAGCGCATGGCAGGCGTAGATGTCGAGATTGTGGACCGATGAAGCAATCACCACGTCGGGTTGACATGCCAGCAATTCCTGTTGGTGTTGACGCACACCGTGTGAAAATTCAAACATGGTGAGCACTCTGCGGATGCCGTTGCCCTCGTACTGCTGGGTGGAAAGCCAGATGTACTGAATGCCGTCAATTACCTCGTGGGAGGTTTGAGGCTGTTGTTTGCGCAGATGGGAGAACGAAGCTCCCACGATGGTGACTTTGTGCCCTTGGCGAACCCATTCGCGCCCCATATAATAAGAGCGGAACTCCATGCCATACTGGGGTGCGCCAGCATAGTGGCTGATCATGAGTATGGAAAGCGGGCGTGACGTGGAGGGCATGGACTAGAGCACGTTAATAAGATTCTCAGCCACAGAACGGATTTCCTCGCGGGAGATGTAAGGATGCATGGGGAGTGCGAGGACGCTGTTGGAGAGACGTTCTGCAACAGGGGTGAGTGCAAAAGAGTGTACCTCCTTGAAGGCGGTCTGTTTGCTCATGGGGGTGGGATAATATACCATAGTGGGGATGCCTTTGGCCTTGAGTTTGGCCTGAAGGGCAGCCCGGTTGAAAGATCCGTTGCCAGAAGGAACGCTCAGTTGGATGGTGTACTGCGCCCAGCTGCTGCCATAATTCTCTGGGATATATGGGGTGGTAATTTGGATTTCTTTCTTGATGAACTTGGTCATGCCGTTGAGCAATTGGGTGTAATACTCGGCGGCTTTGTTAACGGCGGTGAGTTCTTGCTCACGGAAAGCCTTGAATTTCACCCGCAAAATGGCAGCCTGGAGGGTGTCGAGGCGGGAATTGAGACCGATGCGGACATTGTCGTATTTGAAGCTGCCTTTGCCATGCACACGGTAAGATTCAATGAGCGAAGCCCATTCGTCGTTGTCGGTGAACACAGCACCGCCATCGCCATAGCAACCCAGGGGCTTGGCGGGGAAGAAAGAGGTGGTGGAGATGTCGCCGAAAGAGCAGGCTCGGTGGAGCTGGAAACCATCGCCCTCGGCATTGGGCAGACGGATGCTGCCGCCAAATCCTTGGGCACCATCCTCGATGACAAACATCCCTTCGCGTTTGGCGATGGTGCGGATTTCGGGGAAGTTGGCTGGCAGACCGAAGAGGTCAACAGCAATCACAGCCTTGGGACGAAGGGTCATGTGGTCGTGTACAGAGCGGATGGCATCTTCGAGACTCTTGGGGTCGATATTGAAAGTGCGGGGATCGACATCCACGAACACGGGGGTGGCACCTTCGAGCGATACAACCTCGGCTGAAGAGAAGAAAGTGAAGTCGGGCACAAAAACGGCATCGCCTTTGCCAACCCCCAGGGCTTTGAGTGCTAGGGTGAGGGCGTCGGTGCCATTGGCGCAGGAGAGGCAATGCTTGACGCCTACATACTCGGCAAGTTCTTGCTCCAATTCTCTTACAGGATTGCCCATGATGAAAGCACCAGATGCTGCTACGTCGAGCATGGCTTGGTCGATATCGGTTTTGAGTACTTGATACTGCTTCTTGAGGTCTCTAAATTCCATAATTGAAAGATGATATTTGATATGTTGAGATTGTTATTTTTCTATTGTTGAGAGGGTGTCGTAGAGGTTGAAAAGTACTTGCTCCTGGGTGGCCCAGTTGTATTTCTCTTTCACCGCTTTGCGACCGTTTTCGCCCATTTGCTGGGCCAATTGGGGATGGGAGATGAGGTGGTTGATGGCATCGGCTATGCGTTGGGGGTCGTGGGGATCGATGCAGATGCCGCATTGGTTGCCCTCGATAATCTCGCGCCAGAGTTCGAAATCGGTGGCGATGACAGGAATGCTCGCCATCATGTATTCAAACATTTTCAGCACTCCCAAGGTGCCTTTGCGATAGCCCACATTGGGGGAATAGTCCAACAGCACCAATCCGATATCGGCTCGCTGATAGATGCTGCCCACCTCCTCGGGTGGCAAAACGCCCAGATACTCCACCCGTTGCCACATTTCCAACGATTGGAGTCGTTGGAAATAGTCCTGAATGAACACTCTGCCAGCCAACAAGTAGCGGGCGGGTGTGTGGGCCAGGCTGCGGATAATCTGCTCATGCATGTAGCGTTCGGCTATCTCACCGGCAAAGCATACCGTAGGCTCTTTGCTGGCGAGGGGGGTATGGGTGGGTAGATTATTGAAGTTTGGGTAATTGGTGACCATCACGCTGCGGGGATTGATGCGCTGGAGTCGTTGCAAGATGGTGGGGGTGACTGTTACCAAGGCATCATAGCGGGATAAGAGCCGGCGCTCGCGGGCGGCATAAAGATGCGAGAGTATGGGGCGAGACCATCGGGGGAGGTATTCCTTGGTGAGTAGCTGCATGGGCACATCCTCGTGGGAGTCGAAGATGACGCGTTTCCCACGACGCTGCACTTGGAGTCCGACGGAGATGAGTTCGGGGTCGTGGAAATGGTAGATGTCGGCATCGGCTTGGAGGGCTCGTTTCAGCACACGACGGAGATAAAACTGCCGTTTCAGTCGGCTGACGGGCAGGCTAACCCCCATGCGGCGAACGCCATCCACGATGTCGTCGGGGATATTAGGGGCGATGAGCACTACCTCAAAACGTTTCGCCAACGACTTGCACTCCTTGTGGAAGATGCGCACGTCGTTGGCGGGGTGGACGCTGGTGACATGACAAACTCTCATGGCCATGTATAGCGGGTTAGTATTTCATATCAGACCATCCAAAGGGGTGATCCGAAAGGGGCATCTTGGCCAGGGGATGGTAGTCGCCGGTGAGTCCGATGGGAGTGGAGTGTCGGATGTCGCTCACAATCTGGATGCAATTGCGTGCTTCGCTGATGCGGAATCCGTTGCCAGCCAGAATTTCTTTATAGCTGGTGGTGTGCAGCTCGGTGAATCCCTGGCTGAATTCAAATTCGTCGCCGTCGATCATGATGGTACGATAGGTGCGTTTCTCACCTTGTACAGCATTTTCGGGCAGGCAGTCGGCATTGATGCTAAGGAAATAACGGACACGTGCCTGGGCAAATTCGAGGTAGCCAGCCACGCGGTCGTGCGACATCACATGGACGATATTCTGCTGCACGGGTCCGAAGATCCACTGGAGCATATCGTAGAAATGCACGCCGATGTTGGTGGCGATGCCGCCGCTCTTGTGCACATCGCCCTTCCACGAAGAATAGTACCACTTGCCGCGGGAGGTGATGTAGGTGAGGTCCACATCGTACTTCTTGTCCTTGGGACCTTCTTCAACCTTTTTCTTGAGGGCCACGATGGACTCGTGCAAGCGGAGTTGGAGGATGGTGTAGGCTTGGTGGCCAGTTTCCTTCTCCAGATCCACGAGGTTGTCGATATTGTAGGGGTTCAGCACCAGGGGTTTCTCGCAGATGACGTTGCAGCCGAGGCGCAAGCCGTAGCGGATGAAAGCGTCATGGGTGTAGTTGGGGGTGCAGATAGAAAGCCAGTTGAGGGGATTGTTGGTGTGCTGCTGCTTGGAGCAGAAGCGGTCGAACTGTTCCTGCTCGGTGAAGAAGGAGCAGTTGGGGAAAAAACTATCGAGGCGACCCACGCTGTCGAATCTGTCATAGGCAGCGATGAGATCGTTCTGTGTGTCGGCGATGGCTTTGAGGTGGCGGGGAGCGATGTAGCCTGCTGCTCCGATTAATGCGAAATTTGCCATAGTTGTTTTGTTCAATTAGCGTTGTTATAATCTACCATCGACCAACTCGCGTGGCATGATGGCTTTTACATCGTAGATGACGTGGTTGGGTTCCAGGAGCTGGTTGAAATCAATCTCCATCTCGCGGAATTGGCGGTGGGCCACAGCCACGATGGCGGCAGCATAGCGGTCGTGAGGAAGTTCGTTGACGATATCGATGCCGTATTCGTGCTTCACGCGCTCAGGCGAAGCCCAGGGGTCGAAGACGGTGATGTCGGCATTGTATTCTTGCAAGGCACGGTAGATGTCGATGACGCGGGTGTTGCGCACATCGGGGCAGTTCTCCTTGAAGGTGAATCCCATGATGATGATTTTGGAACCGAGCACCTGGATGCCCTTCTTGAGCATGAGTTTGATGGTTTGGTCGGCCACGTAGGCACCCATGCCATCGTTCATGCGGCGGCCAGCGAGGATGATTTCGGGATTATAGCCCATGCGCTGGGCGCACTGAGCCAAGTAGTAGGGGTCCACCGAGATGCAATGTCCGCCCACCAGGCCGGGATTCATCTTGATGAAATTCCACTTGGTGCCGGCTGCCTCCAGCACATCGTTGGTGTCGATGCCCATGAGGGTGAAAATTTTGGAGAGCTCGTTGACAAATGCGATGTTGATGTCGCGCTGACTGTTCTCGATTACCTTGGCAGCTTCGGCCACCTTGATGCTGGCTGCGCGGTGGGTGCCGGCAGTGAGCACGGAGTCATACACGCGGTCGATAATCTCGGCAACTTCGGGGGTGGAGCCAGAGGTGATTTTCTTGATTTTCTCGACGGTATGAACCTTGTCGCCGGGGTTGATGCGCTCGGGACTATAGCCAGCGAAGAAATCGACATTGAATTCAAGACCGGAAACACGTTCCACCACGGGAAGGCATTCGTCTTCGGTGACACCGGGATAAACGGTGGACTCATACACCACGATATCGCCTTTGCTGATCACCTTGCCCACAGCCTCGCTAGCACCATAGAGAGGGGAGAGGTCGGGGGTGTTGTTGCGGTCCACGGGGGTGGGAACAGCGACAACATAAAAGTTGCATTTGCGAATCTCTTCGAGGTTGGAGGTGCATACAAAGCCATGGTTGTTGATGGCATCTTGCAGCAATTCGTCGGAGACCTCCAATGTAGAGTCGTGGCCAGCCATTAAGGCTTCAACGCGAGCCTTGTTCATGTCGTAGCCAACAGTAGTGTACTTGGTGGAGAAAAGTCGGGCTAAAGGCAGTCCCACATACCCCAAACCGATGACAGCGATCTTGATGTCTTGCATATTACAATTAATATATATAATTATTATTTACTTGTTTTTTAATAAAATGCAATGATTGTGATGCAATGAAAAACAATCTTTGCATCTGCAAAGATACATTTTTTTTGTGTATTGACAATATTTTTTAGTAATTCACTACAACAATTTAATGCCCGGCCGATGGCTGATAAACCTCCGATTTGGCAGGCAGCAGCCACAAGCCATACCACCAACAGATAAAGAGTAGTCCCATTTGGCGGGCAAGCGATACCTCGAAAAAGAGGCTGCCAGCATATACGATGGTGAACAGCAGCATGGACAAGTTTCGGGGGTGGCGGAAAGCCAGCACAGCAGGGAGCAACACGATGGCGAGCAAGGTGATGAGTCCCACGAGTCCGGTGGCGAGGGTTGTTTCAAGGTATTGGTTGTGGGTGTTGTATTCCTCATGCAAGAACCCTTCGGCAAAATTGTGGTTGACATAGCTCTGATGCAGCTGTTGCCAATAGCCATCGCAGCCTAGGCCCAGGACTTCGTGACCATTCAGCACTTCTAGTCCGCAAGCCCATAGCGTCTGTCGCGAATCGCCTTTGTTGCCAGCTGCCATCTGCTGGGCTGAATAAACAATGCGCCAGTAGAGTCGGGGTGCAGCCAAATAGGTGATACCTACGAAAATAAACAGCGCAGCTGCCAACAAAAGAGTGGCGCGCCATTGGTGGCGCACAAAAGCCAAATGGAGGATGCACACCAAGCACAAAGCCGCTTCAATCAAGAGACCCGAGCGAGACCCCATGATGACCATATAGAGCGAAAACACCACCATGTCAGCCACGGCAATCCAGCGCAGCGTGTGCCATTGGCTGCGGTGCCAGTTGCGCACTACGATGGGATAGAGAAAAGCAACGGCCGAGATGAGGTAAAGGGCAAGATAATTGTGGTGGAGCGGGTCGAAATGGAAATCGATGAGATCGGCCAAAGGGATTCCTTGAGCTGCGCGGATGGCAGCACGGATGGCCATGAAAAAGAATCGGATGGTGAGGGTGGCTGCCAAGAGATACACCATCAGATGGCGGCGATGGGGCGTGAGATAATGGAGGTTGCTGGCAAGGAAAATGGCAGGCAGCAACAGCAATGGCAGCATGGTGACCATGGTTGTGGACCAAGCTTCGCCGGGGTTGGCGCTATAAAGTGTGCTGATGGCATAGATGGCATACAGCACCATCATCAGAATGAGGCCGATACGCTGAGGGCGGTGGAAGCAGGGGTTGCCCACTTGATGGGTGGCTATTGTCTTGACAATGGTGTTGATGGTCAAGGCCATGAAACCCCATAGACCAAGATGCCAGTCGATGGCAATGGCAACGGTGAGGAATAGAAAGAGCGAGTATTCAATCTGCTCAAAGCGGCTCAAGCCCGAAAATGGTGAGGTGATGAAGTGCTTCATGAAAAAGGGTTCAAAATATTTTTGCAAAGGTACAAAAAAAAACGCAAACCGCCATTTTTTTAGTATCTTTGCAAGCCAATTGTTGAAGAATAAGTGAAATACAAAATATTATAAATCAATATATGCTGATATCAATTTTGGTGCTGTTGGCGGTGGAGTTTCTCTATTTTGCTGTTGCCAAACATTTCCATATTGTGGACAAGCCCAACGAGCGTAGTTCGCATAGCAAGCCGGTGCTGTTGGGGGCGGGGGTGATCTTTTATTTTGCCGTGCTCATCTATTCGGCCTTTCATCAATGGGCGTATCTTAGTTTCTTGATTGGTGCCAGTATTTTGGCTGTGGTGAGTTATGTTGACGACCTCCGTCCGCTCCCCAGTTGGCTTCGCCTGATAGCCCAGTTGGGGGCTGTGTTCATTGCATTCCACACCCCTATATCCACCCTGCAGATTTGGCAGATGATATTGATGGTGGTGTTTTTTGCTGGCGTGCTGAATGTGTATAATTTCATGGATGGCATCAACGGTATGCTGGCCGCATTTTCGTTGGTGGTGGTGTCCACTTTTGGCTATATTGCTTTGTTTCAGCATCCCTTTGTGAGTTTGGAGTTTGTGATGCTGGTGCTTGCCGCCATATTGATATTTGGCTTTTTCAATTTCAGAAAGAATGCACGCTGTTTCTCGGGCGATGTGGGCAGTATAGTGATGGGTTTGATTGTGCTTTTTCTGTTGGTGCAATATGACATAGCCATGCCCGACATGGGCGAGAACGTGAGCTATCTATGTTTTATCATCGTGTTTCTGGCCGATGGTTTGCTGACCATTGCCAAGCGATTTCTCAACGGCAAGAATGTGCTTGAAGCGCATCGCGAACACTTATACGAAACGTTGGTCAACGACCTCCATGTTCCGCATCTAAGGGTGTCGGCCTCGTATGCGTTGCTGCAATTGGCGATAAATGTAGGCTATTTCTGCGTGAACGACAAGAACCTTTATACTTTTTTGGTGGCCTTTGTGCTGGTGCTCGCCTACGGATTGTTTTTCAATTATTACCGCAGGAAAGCAGGGGACAGGTAGTAGGTAGCAGGTAGTAGGTAGAAGGGAGTAGGTAGTAGGTAGTAGGTAGCAGGTAGTAGGTAGCAGGTAGTAGGTAGTAGGTAGAAGGGAGTAGGTAGTAGGTAGTAGGTAGAAGGGAGTAGGTGGGCGGGAGCCGGTGGTAGGTAGCAGGTAGCAGGTAGCAGGTGGTAGGTTGTAGGTGGCTAGTTCAATAGGGGGGTGAGGTGTTGGCGAAGGTCGTCGCAACCGCGGAAAACGATGCCTTGCATGCCTAGCGAGATGGCGGCTTGGACATTGTTGGGGTTGTCGTCAATAAACAGGCACTCCTCCGCTTTGAGGTTGAATCGTTGCATCAGCAGCTCAAAGATTTTGGGGTTGGGCTTGATCAGTTTCACATCGCCAGACACGATATAGTTGTCAATCAGTTGCAAGATTTCAAATCGTTCGCGGGACTGAGGGAAGGTCTCCATCGACCAGTTCGTCAGTCCGTAGATGTGTGTGTGCGGCTGTGCTTTTAGTTGGGCAACAAGGTCTCTCATGCCTGGCACTTCGCCGGGCAATCCTGCCTCCCAGTTGTCAAAATACATGGCCAAAGGTTTTGCATATTGAGGATGCCTTGCCTGATATTCGGCAATCACCTCACGCTGCGGTTCGCCCGCGTCAATGCGGTTGCGCAAGTCGGCATCGCAGATATGCTCCCAAAAGTAGGAAAAGGCTTTGTGGTCGCAGCCAAAGTAGGGGAGGAACGATCGCACGGGTTCCCACCGCACCAACACGTTTCCAAAGTCGAAAATGATGTTCACTAGTGTAGATTGTAGCGTTTGAGGTTGGCCATTATCGATTGGCATACATGTCTTCGTAGTACTTCATATAGTCGCCCGAAGTGACGTTGTCCATCCATTCCTGGTTGTCGAGATACCACTTGACGGTCAGCTCTATGCCCTCTTCGAATTGCAGGCTTGGCTCCCAGCCCAGCTCGCGTTGGAGTTTGGTGCTGTCGATGGCGTAGCGCATGTCGTGTCCGGCGCGGTCGGTCACATAAGTGATGAGGTCCATGTCCTCGCCCTCTTTGCGGCCCAGCAGGCGGTCAACGGTGTTGATGAGCACGTGGATGATATCGATATTCTTCCACTCGTTGAAACCTCCGATGTTATAAGTCTCGGCCACCTTGCCTTGATGGAAGATGGTGTCGATGGCGCGGGCGTGGTCCACCACATAGAGCCAGTCGCGCACATTCTCGCCCTTGCCATAAACGGGCAATGGTTTGCGATGACGGATATTGTTGATGAAGAGGGGGATGAGTTTCTCGGGGAATTGGTAGGGGCCGTAGTTGTTGGAGCAGTTGGTGACGATGGTGGGCATGCCATAGGTGTCGTGGAATGCGCGCACGAAGTGGTCGCTGCTGGCCTTGGCTGCGCTATAGGGGCTGTGGGGCTGATATTTCAGGTCTTCGGTGAAGAATTTCTCGCCATAGGCCAAGTGCTGGTCGCTGGAAGCCTTGGTGGAGAAGGGGGGCTTCACACCCTCGGGGTGGGTGAGCTCCAGAGCGCCGTAAACCTCATCGGTGCTGATATGGTAGAATCGTTTGCCTTCCCATTTCTCGGGCAGGCTCTCCCAGTAGAGCTTGGCAGCTTGCAGCATCGAGAGGGTGCCCATCACGTTGGTCTGTGCAAAAGTGAATGGGTCCTTGATGGAGCGGTCCACATGGCTTTCGGCGGCCAGGTGGATGATGCCATCCACATGATTGTCCTGCATCAGTTTCAGCACACCTTCAAAGTCGCAGATGTCCATCTTCACAAATTTATAGTTGGGCTTGTCCTCGATATCCTTCAAGTTGGCCAAATTGCCGGCATAGGTGAGCTTGTCGAGGTTGATGATATTATATTCGGGATATTTGTTCACAAAAAGGCGCACCACATGACTTCCAATAAAGCCTGCGCCGCCCGTGATGATGATATTTCGTTTCATATCAGTAATATATGTTGTTCTTAAATGGAATAACTGTTTTGCAAATATACAAATTATTTATCAAACACTTGCCTGTTGGGATTGTTTATGACAAAAAAAGTGAGCCGTGTGTTGCGGCTCACTCTTTGTATTTTTTTTTATACAGCAAGTGTCAAGGAATTATCCAATCATGCTGACGCTGCGCTTGACGAACTCGGTGAGGGCTTCGCCTTTGAGCAGACCGTTGGCCAGCAGGGCGAGGTCGGTGAGCTGGTGGACGAGCTGTTTTTGCTTGTCGGCATCGGCTTCGTTGAGCACCTGTTCCACGAGTGGGTGGTTGACGTTCACCACCAGGTTGTAGCTCTCGGGCATGTCGCCATAGAAATTCATGCCGCCGTTGCTGGTGGCTGCCATCTCTTTGTAGCGGCGCATCCACTCGCTCTGGGTGATGAGCATGGGTTGGTCGTCGCTTTCGAGGCTTTCCATCTGCACGGTGAAACGCTGTTTGTCAAGTTCGTTTTCGATGATGGGTTTGAGCTTGTCTTGGTCTTCCTGGCTCATCTTGGTGGGGATGGCATCGTCGTGGGGGATGAGTTTCTCCACGGTGTCGGCATCCACGCGCACAAAGCGGCTCTTCTCCTTCTTCTGCTCCAGCATGTTCACAAAATGGGGGGTGAGGAAGCTGTCCATGATCAGCACATCGTATCCCTTGGCTTTGGCCTTGGCAATGTAGGCGTGCTGCTCTTCGGCGTCGTTGGCATAGAGGTAGCACACGTTCTTGTCCTTGTCGGTCTGCAGGGGGGCGATCTTCTCGCGGTAGTCGTCAAGGCTGAAGAACTGGCCTTCGGTGTTCTTGAGGAGGGTGAACTTCATGGCGCGGTCGCAGAACTTCTCCTCGGTGAGCATGCCGTACTCCACAAATATCTTGATGTCGTCCCATTTGTTCTCAAAGTCTTTGCGGTCGTTCTTGAACATCTCCTCCAGTTTGTCGGCCACCTTCTTGCTGATGTGGGAAGAAATCTTCTTCACATTGCTGTCGCTCTGCAGATAGCTGCGGCTGACGTTGAGGGGGATATCGGGCGAGTCGAGCACGCCGTGGAGGAGCATCAGATAGTCGGGCACCACACCTTCCACGCTGTCGGTGACAAACACCTGGTTGCAGTAGAGCTGAATCTTGTTGCGGGTGGGGTCGATGGTTTTCTTCACCTTGGGGAAATAGAGGATGCCGGTGAGGTTGAAGGGGTAATCGACATTCAGATGAATTTGGAAGAGAGGGTCTTCGAAATTCATGGGATACAGTTCGTGGTAGAACTTGTTGTATTCCTCGTCGGTGAGGTTGGCTGGGCTTTTGCGCCAAGCGGGGTCGGTGTTGTTGATGATGCGGGGCTGCTTTCTCTCCACGCGTTTGGGGCGCTTGGTTTTGCCGCCGTTGCCGTCATCCACCTCGTCAAATTCGGTCTCGCTGTCCACCCAGTTGCTCTCTTCGCCAAAACGGATGGCCACAGGCATGAAACGACAGTATTTCTTCAGGAGCGAGAGAATCTGATGCTCTTCGAGAAATTCTTTGCAGTCGTCGGCTATGTGGAGCACGATGTTGGTGCCGCGGTCGGTGTGCTTGGGGTCTTCCACCATCTCGTAGGTGGGGCTGCCGTCGCAGGACCAGTGCACAGCGGGGGCATCCTTATAGCTCTTGGTGTAGATCTCCACCTTGTCGGCCACCATAAAAGCGGAGTAGAAACCCAAGCCAAAATGGCCGATGAGGTTCTCCTGCACGTCTTTGTATTTGTCAAGGAAGTCGGTGGCACCGCTGAACGCAATCTGATTGATGTATTTCTCCACCTCTTCGGCGGTCATGCCTATGCCGCGGTCCTTGATGGTGAGGGTTTTCTTGTCCAGCACCACCTCCACAGTGAGGTCGCCCATCTCGCCTTTCACCTCGCCGCGAGACGAGAGCGCTTTCAGTTTCTGCGTGGCATCGATGGCGTTGGACACCAGTTCGCGCAGGAATATTTCGTGATCGGAATAGAGGAATTTCTTGATGACCGGGAAAATGTTTTCGGTCTGTACGTTCAAATTGCCGTTCATAGTTATCTTAATTATTTTGTTTTTATATCGATGTTGAAAAAAATAGAGTCCTCGGAGCGAGAGAGAACCGTATCAAGTGCCATTGCAACTTTTGTGCCACACTGCAGGCGGTGACAAAATGGCAGAAAACAAGTCGTGAGTGTAGATCCTTGCCGTTCTCGGTAGGCGATATATGGTATCTGATGAGCAAGCGTCAGGCCTCCGTCTCCAACCAAAAAATCAGAAATAATCTTAGTGCAGCCCTGCCCAGGTGAGTGCCAAGAGGAAATAAAAAGTGGTGGGTGGGCAATAAGAACGCCATATCCGCGTTACATACCTACATAAAAAGCGCACTCGTTAAACTCTAATACCCTGCAAGCAGTGATCATCAACAATCAGATTCTAAACGGCAAAACACTTGCCGCCACTATCAAAAACGAACTCGCCGAAGAACTGAAACATTATCTCGCCCGGGGCTATCGTCCGCCCCGCATGGTGGTGGTGTTGGTGGGCGAGGATGCTCCCAGCATGACCTATGTGGCCAGCAAAGAGAAATCCAGCATCGAAATAGGATTCACCTCCTCGGTGCTTCGTCTGCCCGAAGACATCACCGAGGACGAACTGCTGAAAGTGGTGGATGCGCTGAACGAGGATGATGAGGTAGATGGGTTCATAGTGCAGCTGCCCTTGCCGTTGCACCTCAACGAAAAACGCGTCCTCCACGCCATCGCAGCCGAGAAAGACGTGGATGGATTCACCCCCACCAACACCGGGCTGATGGTGCTGGGCGAAGACACCTATCTGCCGCCAAACATCATGGGCGTGTGCACCATGTTTGAACGCTACAACATCAACTCCGATGGCAAGCATGTGGTGATAGTGGGCAGCAGCAACATCGCCTGCACCCCCACCGCCACCCTCATATCCAGCAATGCCAAACATGCCAATTGCTCCATCACCATCTGCAATTATCGCAGCCATAACCTGGCCGAAATCACCCGCCAAGCCGACATCCTGATAGTGGACATCAACCACCCCAACTTCATCACCGCCGATATGGTGAAAGAGGGAGTGGTGCTGATAGATGTGGGCATCCATCGCATACCCGACGCCAGCCGCCCCAGCGGCTATCACCTCACTGGCGATGTAGATCATGCCCAGGTGGATCAGCTCTGCAGCTGGTACACCCCTGTGCCGGGAGGCGTGGGCCCGATGACCATCGTGTCGCTGCTGCAAAACACCATGAAAGCCTACAAGCGAAAATTTCAACTCTAGACTTTGAGCTTTTTAAGCTCAGCTGTTTGCTTGTTGTCACACCAACTAAGCCTGCCCATATACTACCAAAACATCCCTAGCGGAGTTGCCCTTTTTTGAGCGATCATCCGCCAGCGGGTGAACATTTTTTTTATCCAATAGTAGATAATTAAAAAAAAATTAGTAAATTTGCAAATTGATATATAATAAGTAAACGCTTGATAATGCAACAATGAGCAATACCATGTTGGCAACAAATAGTATTGCAGTTGCCTAATAGAATCTGGTCGAATATAAACTAATATATTAATATATGAAAACAAAATTACCAATCCTATGCCTGTTTGCAATGGCGCTGATGTTGCTGCCGTTGCAGATGCGAGGTCAGTCCCAAGTGCTACCCACGGAGGTGCAATCCAATTATGTGGGATCAACCTCGGCACTCATCCAGTGGGAGCTATTCAACTCTGCCGGATGGACTGTGACACTCGAGTATGCATCGGCCGATGACGGCAGCTGGACCACCGTGAGTGGCATCACCGGCAACCAACATCTGCTCACCGGTCTCTCACCCGTCACCCACTATGCGGTGCGGCTTAGGGCCACACAGGGAAGTGATGTGCAGGTCTCGAATGAAACTGATTTCTGGACCACATGCCAGTTCTCAATGCCAACGGTAACGATTGGGTCGGACGACTACGAAGTGTATCAGCCCGACTATTCATATTACAACTATTCCTATACCCAGCAACTTTTCTCGCCCACCGAGATGGGCGGTGCTGCCATGACCATCAGCAGCATAGCTGCTCAATACAGGCATAGCAACCCCATGACGCGAAATGTGACCATCTATATGGGTCATACTGCCCGCGACGAATTCTCCAGCGACACTTGCTATGTGCCTGTTGACAGCCTCACCCAGGTGTTCTCCGGCACGGTTACCTGGCATTCGCTAGGAGGGGACAACTGGGTGGATGTGATCCTTGACACCCCATTCCAATACAACGGAACCGACAACCTAGTGTTGGCCATCAAAGACCAAACTGGGTCGTGGGTTTCCGATGAGCGTTTCTATGGCCACAGTGCTGGACGCAATGCCAGCGTCATTTTCTATACCGACGAGTATGAAGTGCTGCCCAGCAACCCCACGGCTGGCTATGATAATTGGCTGATGGCTGAATCATCCAGCATGCGCAGCAATATCAAGTTTGTGGGTGGTTGCCCCTCCACGGGATGCACCATCCCCGATTTGGCTGTTACCGCTGTGGGCGAAACCACGGCCACGCTCTATTGTTCCAGCAGCAGTGCCACGATAGAGATTGCCGAATATTCCCCTTGGGAAAGCTTGTCCTACAGCGCTGTCTCGGGCACCTCGTTGACAGGGTTGGAACCCTATACCAACTATGTGTTGCGCGCAAGAACCACTTGCTCCGATGGCACTAGCGATTATCGTTATGCCTATTTCCGCACCAATCCGCCCCACTACAACCGCCATATCTATGTGGCAGAAAACGAAGGATCCGCTGGCAACGGATTGACTTGGAGCACCGCCATTGCCGATTTGCAAGAAGCCATCAACATCGCCGCTCAGCGCATTGCGCTAGGCGATACGGTTGACGTGTGGGTTGCAAACGGCTATTATTATAATTACGACAACCCCAATTATACATTCACTCTGCTGCCAGGAGTGGAAATCTACGGTGGATTTGAGGGCGACGAAGATGCCGATTACGATCTCTCGCAGCGTTCGCTGTCGGGTGACCCCAATTACGGCACAGTCCTTTCTGGCCAATCCAATAAGACTGTGATTTATCACCCCTCCAGCCGACATGCTGTGGTGGATGGATTTGCCATCCAGAATGGCTATGGCAGTATGGGTGCAGGCATCAACTCCAATGGTAATATTGAGATTCGCAACTGTACGTTCCTCAACAACTATAGCTATAGTATCGGTGGTGCCATCAGTATTGGCAGCTCAATGGCCGACCCACTGCCCTCGGTAGTCAGCCATTGTGTGATTGGCCCCAATTCGGGCCAGGGTAGTGTGGTGCAAGTGGAGAATACTGCCATCGACAACTGCTTGATTAAAAATAATAACTGCACATACAATGCCTGCGTAGTTCTGGGATCCAGCAGCACTATGGACCACTGCTCGGTGGTGAATAACTTCTGCTCTGGTGGTGTCAGCATTGTGAGAGGTGCATCAGATGCATCAGTCACCAACTCCATCTTGTGGTCGAGCTCCAATTTGGGCGCACCTCAGGTGAATAGCGATTTGGATGTGCGCTATTGCGCTGTGTCCGACAGCCTGTTGTCGCAGACCAATGCCTCTTTGCACAATATCCGTCTGTCGCACAACAATTATGCCTCCTCCTCCAATATGGTGGCACCCTTTTTCAACAATCCCGACCAAGGTGACTATACCCTGATGATAGGCTCGCCTTGCATCGATGCTGCCGAGAGCACTTCTACCTCGTCATTCGACCTCCTAGGCAATGCCCGCCAAGTGGGTTCTGCCACCGACATGGGTTGCTACGAGAGCGAAGGCGGCGGTTGCCCTGTGGTGGTGAACCTCGCTGTGTCTGAAATCGGCTACCTGTCGGCCACCCTCACCTGGGATCAGTTGGGCAATTCATCCACCCAATATATTATTGAATACAATATATATGGTGATAGAAACGTGCAAACCATCGATGGTATCACCACCACACAGTACACCTTCACCAATCTGGTGGGCTCAACCACCTACCAAGCCCGAGTGAGATCCGTGTGCGACAATGGCGACACCAGCCAAGCCCTCATGGAAGTGATGTTCACCATCCCCTGTCCCTATGGTGGCGGCGACGTGGTGCTGGATCAGAACCGTACATCACAGAACTATCTGCCCACCCACACCTACTACGATTACAGCTGTACACAGCAGATTTTCACCCCTGCAGATATGGGCAATACCAATGCGCACATCAGCGGCATTTCCTTCCAATACTTCTACAATTCCAGTATCACCCGCAACATCACCCTCTACTTGGGTCATTCATCCCGCACCTCGTTCTCTAGCACAAGTGATTTCGAGGATATCAGTGATTTCACACCCGTATTCCACGGCAATTTCACCTTCGTCCGTACTGGCGACTATTGGAACGACATTACATTCTCCGAGCCATTCCACTACGACGGCGTGAGCAGCCTGGTGTTGGTGATGGTGGATAGCACTGGCAGCTATGCGAGCGGTTATCCTCGTTTCTATTCCCAGCCTGTCGATTTCCCCTCCTCGGTTTACTATTATCGTGATGGCTCTCCCATCAACCTTGACAACCCCATGACGGGTTCTCCTTCCAATGGACTGCTCAACATGCGCAATGTCGTGCGTTTCTCCACCATGTGCCCCGAGCAGAGCTGCCCCGATGCTACCCTCACCATAAGCGACATTACCTCCAACTCCGCCCAAGTGACCTGCACCGCCAATGGCGAAAGTGATGGTGTGACGATTGAATATGCTCCCGTGGGCAGCAATGACTTCACCCTCATTGGCAACGCCTATGGCACCTACACCCTCAGCGGACTACGCCCCTACACCCAATATGTGGTGCGTGCTTACTCACATTGCGATACCGTTCAAGGATTTGGCACCTTTAGCCGTTTCCGCACACCTATGACCCACTACGACCGCCATATCTATGTGACCGCCACCGGCACCGGACTCGGCACCAGCTGGCAAGACCCCACCGACCTCCAGTCGGCTATGGATTTGGCTCTCGCTTGCTATACCCAGGAGAATAACCCAGTGGATGTGTGGGTGGCAGCTGGCACCTACTATGGCGATACAACCTCGTTTATTGCTTACACAATACCCCCCCAAGTTAGCATTTATGGTGGATTTGTGGGCAACGAACCTGCCGACTACAACGTGAGTCTGCGCAACCTGAGTGAGCATACCACTGTCTTGAACGGACAGTCCACTCGCAGAATCATGCAGCAGACCACCCCGGGTGCTTCCCTCATCAGCGGATTCACCTTCGCCAATGCATACGTATCTGGCATGGGCAGCGATGCCTCAGCACTTACTTCGGTGGGCGGCACAATGGTGCATGATTGTCGATTCGTGAACAACCAATCGACCTATTCACCCGTCGTATATATCTTTTCCAACAACGATTACTCCTACATCTCCCGTTGTAGTTTCACCAACAACCAGTGCGAAGGCTCTGTGATTGATGCAACGAGAACCTACATCGACAATAGCTTGGTGGCTGGCAATGTGACTGGCTACTATTCGGTAGTGAATCTGCGCAACTACAGCACCATGATCAACACCACCGTGGCCAACAACCAGTCAACCAATATCGCTTCTGTCAACAATCCCTCTACCTCCAATATCCGCAACTCCATTATTTGGGGCAATGCCACTGGCACGTCAAGTCAGCTATCCTACAGCACCTCCACCAACATCCATCATAGTGCTGTGGAAGGCAATTTCTCCGCTGCTGGCAGCAATGGCAACATCTCGCTCAGCTCCGACAATATCGGTTTCGTTGCTGGTGTGAATTACCCCTTCTTTGAGTCACCTGAAGACGGCAGCTATGATCTCATGCCTGGTTCGGCATGTATCGATGCTTGCGATAGCACCCCCAGCCATCCTATCGACCTCAATGGTCAGCCTCGACGCTTTGGATCCAGTGTGGATATGGGCTGCTTAGAGAATCAAGGCACTGGATGCTTCCGCCCGTTGCATGTGGTTGTCAGTCAGGTGGGAAGCAGTTCTGCTATCATCAGCTGGGATGCCGACCAAAATGCAAACAGCACCATAGTTGAGATTTCCGACAATGATGGTGAGGCATGGAATGTGGTTGACACCGTTTCCAGCAATGAATACCTGCTTACAACCCTGCTGCCCGAAGCCGTATATCTGGTGCGTCTCAAGAGTCTTTGCGATGGTGATGAGTCAAGCCGCTACTCTTCAGCAATCAGATTCTCAACCTTGTGTCCTTACTTGTTGGGCGACCTTATAATAGGCCACACCACCACAACGAACGCCTATCTCCCCACCAACCAGTACTACTCCTACAGCTACACCCAGCAGATATTCACTGCCGAAGAAATGGCCGATGCTGGCAATAGTTTGTCGTATATCGGATTCCAGTACGATAATGCTTCGGCACTTACTCGTCAAATGACCATCTATTTGGGCGAGACCTCCCAAGACCATTTTGCTTCAAACTCCGATTATGTCAGCATCGATAGTCTGCATCAGGTATTCTCGGGCGTTGTCACTTTCGAACGAAATGATGACAATAATTGGGTGATCATCCGTTTTGATTCCATCTTCCAATACAGCCATTCGAGCAACTTGGTTGTGGCCGTTGCCGACCTTACCGGCTCTTATACATCTAATGGCTTCCGATTCAATACCCATTCAACCTCTGGAGCATACCGCGGTATCCTAATCAATCGCGATGGTTCTGCCTATGATCTCAGCAATCTACCTTCCGGCTCTTTGTATTCATATCGCAACAATGTCAGATTCAATTTGTCTTGTCCTGCCACGGGTTGCCCCATACCCGACTTGGTTGTGAGCGACATCACCACCAATTCGGCTCAGCTCCACTGCATCAACGCCTCTTCTTCGCCCATGGAAATCGAATTGGTTGATTACAACGGAAACGCCACTTCCATAGGTACTTCAACTGGCAGCTATTCCCTTGCCAACCTCAATCCTTTCCGCACCTATACCGTAAGGGCCCGCACCCTCTGCAGCGACTCTTATAGCGAATGGAAATCGGTCAGTTTCACCACCTTGATACCCCAATACGATCGCATCTATGTCAAACCCGATGTAAGCGGCAATGGCCATGCTGATTCGTGGGCAAATGCCACCAACGATTTGCAATGGGCAATAGATGCCGCTAATGCATGTTACCTTAGGGGCGACAGTGTGCCCGACATTTGGGTGGCCAGCGGTATATATAGCGGCGATGCCGGTGCACATAGTGCCTATACGCTCTACAACCCAGTGAAGTTATATGGCGGTTTCGCTGGCGATGAACCGGCCACCTACGACCTCTCCCTGCGCAACTTCGACCAAAACAAGACCGTGCTCGATGGTGGTGGTACCCATCGTGTGATGTACCACTACGAACCGGGCATGGCTGTGATTGATGGTTTTGCATTTGAGAATGGTAAAATTTTATCCATTAATACCTATACTGATGGTATTGTTCGTATTGCTCCTTATGGCTCTGCAATCTTCAGCAAGGGTGGTCTGCTAATCCGCAATTGCCTGTTCGATAACGATAGTGCTTATTATGGCGTAGTTTACGAAGCGTCAAACTCCTCATCCCCTCGAACCACAATCGAAAACTGTGTTTTCCGTGACAATTATGCAGGGTATTATTTACTATATTTGTCCATTGCAACAATCAGCAACACCTTGATTGCCAATAATACGGGTTCGTATGGTATGGTGTATATGTATACTTCTAGTAGTTTAATCGAAAACTGTGATATTGTCAACAACAAATGGAATTCATACTTTGGAGGTATCAACTCAGGCTCGACCTGCCAAGTGTTGAATACCATCATTTGGGGCAATGAGATGTCTGGCAATGACCAGAATCTTCACTTCAGTCCCTCCAACTGTGCTATCGTAGGTGCATATAGTGCCTCTGGCAGCAACGGCAATATCTCGCTCACATCCGAAAATACCAGCATCTTGGGTCCTCGATTTGTGTCTCCCACCATGGAAGTGGGTCGCCGAACGGCAGCAGAGCAGCGCTATCCCTCATCATGGCAGCTCAGCAATGGTTCGCCCTGTGCGAACCGTGGTAGTGCCTCCGCCACCAGCGTAGGCTCCACCGACCTGGCTGGCAATGCTCGTGTGCAGCAGGATACCATCGATATGGGTTGCTATGAGTCCAACTTCGGCATAAGTTCCTTGCCCACCTACCCCGACAGCATCGTGTATGTGAAACAGATTGGCCAAGGCACTCAAGATGGTTCTTCTTGGGACAACGCCATGGGAGATTTGACCACAGCATTGGATATGGCTGCCATAAATCATTGCAATGTGTGGGTTGCCAATGGTACCTATCACGGCCCTGCCACAGGTTCGAATGCATTTATCATCAAACCAAGTGTGAATGTGTATGGTGGCTTTGCTGGCAATGAGCCCAGCACCTTCGACCTCTCTCAGCGCAATTTTACGCAGTATCCCACCGTGTTGGATGGTCAGCATCGTCAACGCGTACTCTATCAGCCCGTGAATTTCACCAGCACCACCTCCTGCACCTGGGATGGTTTCACCATCACCAATGGCGAATGTGAGTCCAATAGCAGCAACAATTACAACGATGGTACTGGTGCTTACCTTATGAATTATTCCTCATTGAAGAACTGCGTCATCGAGGGCAATGCCAGCCGTTATGGTGGTGGTGTGTATGCCTATGGCTACAACAATATCATCAATTGTGTTGTCCGCAACAACACTGCTTCTTCCAGTGGTGGTGGCATATATTCCGGAGGATCCAACAGGATTGTGGGCTGTCAGGTGACAAACAACGAATCCCAGAGTTATGGTGGAGGTATCTACACTGACAATTCCAATGATACCGTGATGAACTGCGTGATTGCCGACAACAGTTCCCATTACTTCGGTGGTGGCCTTTATGTTTATGCCTCTCAAGTGCTGAACTGTGTGATTGCCAACAACAATTCCTATTATTCTGGTGGCGGTATCTACAATTCCTCCAGTGTTTGCAATATCTATAATTCCATCATCTGGGGCAATACCCGCCGCTATGAGTCCAACAATCTCTACTTCGGCTACAACAGCACCACTCCCAAGCTGCGCTACTGCGCCGTGGAGGATGGCGACACCACGGGCAACTGCCTTGTGCTGGCCAGCGGAAACGATGGCTATAACGCATCGCTCTACTATGTGCGTTTTATCGACCCAGCCAATGGCGACTATCACCTCCATGTGAGTTCGCCCTGCGTCGATTTTGGTCTCAATAGCATTGCCCACTCCACCTATGATTTGGATGGCAATCCTCGTATCCATGGTTCCCAAATCGACCTGGGGCCCTATGAGGTGCAAGAGGACAACAATTGCACAGCACCGTCCAACCTGGTGGTGACCAATGTTACCAGCAACGCAGCCACCATCACTTGGCATGCCAGCAACGAGCAGAGCCGTTGGGCTGTTACCTTTGGCCAAGTCGGCCAGGCCGATTCCATCATCTTCACCACCGACACCGTGGCAGTGCTCACAGGTTTGCAATTCAACCGCACCTATAGTGCTCGTGTGAGAGGCTATTGTGGCAGCGATTTAAGCGTGTTCTCCATCCCAGTGAACTTCACCACCGTCTGCGATAGCTCCTCGCTCACTCCGCTCAGCCCCATCACCTCCTTCTCGCCCAGCAACGAGATAGTCTATACCGAGGCTGTCAATTTCGTTTGGTCGGCACTCAGCATGGCCACCTCCTACGACTTCTATCTCTGGGAAGATGGCGATACCGAGCCCACCACACCCACCGTCACCGGCCTCACCACTTCGTTCCTGAATAATCGTAACCTTCCCCACTACGAGCATGGCAAGACCTATCATTGGAAAGTGGTGGCATGGAACGAATGTCTGCATCAGGCCAGTACCGAACAAACCTTCACCACCTGCCTGCTCCCCAACCTGCATGTGACCTCCATTGTCAATTCCACTCCTGTCTCCAACCAGACCATGACAGTGGAATGGACTGTGCGCAACGATGGAGAAGGTGCCACACCTCCAGGCCAGACTTGGTTAGACTACATCTGGATTTCGGGTGTGAATGAAATTGGTGGCGGTTTCCTCTACAATGTCGATGAGGTGCTCCTTGCCTCCGAAAACAACCTCCAATCCCTCGCACCCGGCGAGTCTTATACCAACAGCACTCAGGTGACCCTGCCTCCCGACTATATTGGCAACTACTACATCTTCGTCAACAGCGACCAGTACAACGCTGTAGATATCGACTATAGCCCCACCGGCGATACTGTGCCTCCTATTCCTTATAATCCTAGCATCACCGGCACACCTTATCCTTTCCTCACTTCTTCCACCGCCTACTGGCCTTCTCATTATATCTATAGTAGAATGACCGAGACCAATGAGACCGATAACTTCTTCTACAAACTCATCACCATCTTGCCTCCTCCTTCGCCCGATCTGCAGGTGACCCACATCTCGCATCCCACCAATGCCTTCTCCAACACCGATGTCACCGTTCAATGGACTGTGACCAACATGGGTGAAGCTGCTACAGTCAGCGGCAGTTGGCACGATGCGGTTTATCTGTCGTCCGAACAGACGTTCAACCTCTCCACAGCCATCCACTTGGCCACCATCCAACACAGCGAATCCAACCTCTCCATTGGCGATTCCTACACCCAGTCGGCTTCCGTCCGTCTGCCCATCGACTTTATGGGTCCCTACTACTTCTTCGTCACCACCGACATCAACAACTCGGTTTACGAAGGCTTGATGGATGTCAACAACACTGCCATCTCTTCCCAGGCTTTGAACGTCACCCTCACTCCTCCCGCCGACCTTACTGTCACCCACATCTCACTCCCCACCGACTCGGTGAGCAACAATACGTCCTATCCCATCACTTTCACGGTAAGCAATATTGGTGTTAGTGAAACAGAATCAGACTATTGGTATGATGCTGTCTATCTCTCTTCCGACTCGGTGCTTAATATCTCCAACGCCTTGCGTCTTGGCACTTGGTATCACTATGGTGCGCTAGAGCCCGACAGCAGCTACTCTCAGCTGCGCAACATCACTATCCCCAACAACTACATGGGCAGCTACTACCTCTTTGTGGTGACCGATTGTTACAACGATGTTTTCGAATACACCAGCGAGAGCAACAACACTGTTCGCAAATCTACTCCCATCGTGGTATGCCAGCCCGACTTGGTCCCCTTCATCGTGTCCATGCCCACCACCATCAACCCCAACGAGGAGTTCGACATCGTGTGGCGCATCACCAACCAGGGCCAAGGCGTGTTGCCCAACGTGCCCATCAAATGCAATTTCGTGATGGATGGCACTCAGTTCTACACTGCCACCACCACCACCGCTCTGGGTGTGGGCGAGAGCTTCGAGCACACTTCACGCGTGAAATTGAATTGTGTGGCTTCGCAGTCGGGACAGATCTCCATCGTGGTGGATCCTTCCAACGCCATCTTCGAAGGTGCTGGCGAGAGCAACAACACCAGCAACATCAGCAATGTGGCCCTTGCCACTCCCGATTTGCATGTGAGCAACATTGTGCTGCCCGCTCAGCTTTGGTCTGGCTCGTCCATCAATGTGTCGTGGAATTTGCACAACAGCGGCAATGGCCTGCTCGGCAAGCCCCTCACCACCCGCTTCTACCTCAGCCAGTCAGCTTCCACCTACTCCGCCTCCGACGCCTTGTGCAGCATTGTCGATACCCTTGCCTTGGCTCCTGGCAACACTGTGCTTGACAGTGCCACCATCACTCTGCCCAACGGCATCCAGGGCACCTACTACCTGCACATCGTCGCCAATGCCAACAACGCCATCTGCGAAGGTGCCAACGCCCATTCCAACGTGGCTCATAGCAGTGCCCGCACTGTCAACCTCACACCTTACCCCGACCTTGTGATGACCGCCTTCCAAGTGCCCGACACCGTGAATGTGGGTGAAGTCATGGAGGTGCATTACAACTTGGTCAACCAGGGTGTTGCCGACATCCAAGGCACCAATGTCACCACCCAATTCTACATCTCCAACTATGCCTCTTTCAATGCTCGCTACGCCACCTTGCTCAGCACCCAGCAGTCCAACCTCTCCTTGGCTGTGGGCGAAAGCATTTCCAGCATAGCATCGGTGCCCATCCCCAACACCACCTCGGCCGGTACGCGCTACATCTACGCTGTGGTGGATGCCACCGACGTATTGTATGAATACACGGGTGAGACTAACAACACCGTTCGCAGTTCTGTTGTCCATGTGAAGGTCTATCCGCTCGACCTTTCTATCGAGAGCATCGCCGGTCCCGAGGATGTGGAATGGGGTCAAACCGTCAGCTATGCTGTCACGGTGCGCAACAACTCCTCTGTGCCCACCCTCGCCAACAACTGGGAGGACCGCCTCTACCTCTCTGCCGACAATGTGCTTGGCTCCAACGATGTCCGCGTTCAGCAGCCTTTGCGTGGCCATACCCTCAATGCCGGCGAGAGCTATACGCTCAACTATTCCGTCACCATCCCCTATGGTGCATCTTCTACCTTCTACCTCATTGGCGTGGCCGACTACAATATGACCAACCCTGACATCAACACCGCCAACAACATGGTGGCCAAACCCATCACGGTGCGTTCGGTCCCCACCCCCGACCTCGCACTCAGCCAGCTTTCGATCATCGACGGCAATGTGGTCAGCGGTCAGGCCGCCCGATTGGTATATACCGTCACCAACAACAGCAGTGTGGATATCCAGTCGCAGTCGTGGAACGACAAGTTGTTCTTCGCCACATCGACCACCAACAGTGTTGAGATTGGCTCCAAATCCATGGCGTCCAAGTCGCTCGCTGCTGGTGAATCCTACACCGACACGCTCAGCTTCACCTTGCCCATCCCCAACAATGGCAATCTCAATCTGAAGATGTCGGTCAACGCAAGCAACCTGTTGTTCGAGTCCAATCGTTCCAACAACGATAGCTCGTTCTTCACCGCAGTCACCCTGCCACTGCCTGGCGATTTGGTGGTGCGCAACGTGGTGGTGCCCGACACCCTCGTCTCTGGCTCCCGACTCCATGCCTCCTGGACGGTGGCCAACATTGGTGAGAATACCCTCAGCGGCAACAATCTGCGCAGCTTGGTCTATCTCTCCACCGACACCGTTTTCGATGCCAATGACAAGATGATTGGCAGTGTCACCACTCCCAGCATCATGCTGGCTCCCGGTGCTGCCATCAGCCAGAGCGCATCCATGCACGTATCCGGAGTCAACGAAGGCAATTACCACATCATCGTCAAGACCGATGTCACCAACGCCTTCAACGAGGTGAACGACAACAACAACAGTGCTCCTGCCGAGCATCCCTTCTACTTGCGTGTGAAGTTGTTGCCGTTCAACACCACTGTCACCGACAGCCTCTTCAACAATCAGTCCAACGACTATAAGATTGTCGTAGGCGATGAGACCCACGAGACCGTGCGAGTGCACCTCTCCTCCAACGACTCCCTCAATGGTGCGTTGAACATGCTGTATGTCACCCACAACAACATCGGCAACAACCTCAACTACACCTACTCCACCAATGGTCAGTACACCGGCACCCCCGATCTCTACATCCCCTCCACCCAGAGTGGATTCTACGGAGTGAATGTCTATGGCTCCACTCCCGCAGGATCGGCACAGGTGACTGGTATCCGTGCCGACATCCTGCCATTCGAACTCATCGAGTGCGCTCCCGCTGCAGCTGGCAATACGGGCAAAACCACTGTTGAACTCACTGGTTCTCGTTTCCGCCCCGATATGCAAGTGTCCTTGCATCGTGGCACCGACACCATCCGCTGCGAGAAACTGGAATACGACAGCTACTACCGTGTGTTTGTCACCTTCGACCTCACCGGTCGCGACACTGGCATCTACAGCCTCTCCGCAGTCAACTATTGCGAAGGCGAAGCTGTTCTCAACAATGCATTTGCTATCGAACCCGGCAAACCCGATGGATTGTTAACCAAGATCACATTCCCCAATGCTCCTCGTCCCAACCGCAATATTGTGCTGATGGTTGAGTTCAGCAACGACGGCAATGTTGATATTGTCAATCCCATTGTGGACATTACCAGCCTTGGCGGCGCATTCATAGCCACCACACCCGAGGGCTTGGCCGAAGAGAACACCACCCTGCGCCTCCCCCTCAACATCGAGGGCGAACCCCTTGGCGTGTTGCGCCCCGGTGCTCGCGGAGTCCTCAATATCCATTGTCGCACTGCCGGCACCCTCATCTTCCGTGTGGACCGTGTGAAATAACCGATGACAAAGTACAACTCAAACATTAGAACGATATGAAAGAATATAAATCCATCCTTATAAAAGGAATCATGATGCTGGTTCTCCTGTGCGGCTCCCTCAGTGCTGCCGCACAGTGGGCCGGCCCCGACCAAGAGGTGTTGCGCACCGAGAACAACGACCAAACCGTCACCCTCTCTGTGCTCAATGCCCAGCCCAACGCTTGCTATATCTGGACGGGCGAAAACATCCAGGGCGACAACAAGCAGCCCACCGTCACTGCCAATCCTCAGTCCAGCGTTTGCACCTATGTGTGCAAATGCATCTCCGCCCTGGGTGTGGATGAGGACGAGGTGGTGGTCACCCTCGACGACAGCGTTGCCATCGTAAGCGTCACCCCCATCAAGGAGTGCTATGCCGATGGCGACCCAATTGTCACTTCCAATTTCACCATCGTCACCAATCCCGCAGGCTACGAAAACCAAGTGACCGTTTCTCCCATCAGGGCCACCAGCACCTATGGCCAGCGTCAGCAGGAACTCACCTTCTCCCTCACCGTAGAGGGTAAGACCGCCACCAAAACTGCCAACATCGACGTGATCAGCTCCGAGCAAAGAGTCAGCCTTTCCGAGTCTCGCAGTGTCAAAGAGCTCTACAAGATTCTCAAGTCGGGTGGCGAGGTGGTCAAAAAAGCCATGGATGCCAAAGAAGCCATGAAAGCGATGGATAAACTCAGGGTCACACCCTGTTCGCCTACTTGGGACTTCACCTTCGACCCCCAATTCCCCTTCGAGTGCACCCAGGTCTGCTGCAACGACAAAACCACCGAAGTGCTCCAAGTCAACTTCCCAGCAGTCACCCTCTCGGGTGGCATTGATTGCACCGTCCCCATCTGGGGATTCCCTTATGCGGCTTCGGTCAACTTAGTGTTGAGTGTAGGTGCCAGTGTCACCGCGGGTCCCGCCTCTGGCCAGATGGCGTGGCAGTCCGACTGCTTTGAGGCCAAGCTCCCCATCTCCTTCTCATTCTCCGCTTCGGGCGGCTTGGGTGTGTCGGTGCTCAGTCCCGATGTGCTCTCAATCGATGCGCGCTTGCAATCCAGTATCAGTAAAAGCCTCGAGTGGGTCATCGGCAAATCCATCCAGTGGGACAAAACCAAGATCAGCCTCGACGTCGTGGGCACCGTCAAAACCATTGGCCTCTTCACCGAGTCCATCACCTTCAATGTCGGTTATGTCTATTTATAATTCCTGCTCATTTCACCGTTTCACTCTTAATGCATAATATAATATGAAAAAGATAATATCATCCATCCTCTTTGCCCTGCTGCTGGCCATGGGTTTTGCCAGCCAGGCACAGTCCGACCTCTTCCCTCAGGTGAGTGAGCAGCGCTACAACATACTCATGAACCTCCAGCGCGACTCCATGGACGTGTTTGTCGATGATGCCCAGCATTTCTTCTGCGACAGCATCCTCTATTATAGCGTTTCTGGCGTGGCTCCCGTCAGTGGCTCCCGTTTCATAGCCACCACCGGCGGCACCCTCACCGCTGAAAACCACAACACCATCCCCGCCATGCTCTGCCGTCTGCTCAAGGCCTACGCCTCTGGCAATGTCAACAACGTCATGGCCCTCTATCGTCCATCCGATGCCAACGCCATCACCACCATGATGGCCGACACCGCTGTCTATGGCCGCTTCACCCGCGTCATGGCCCTCATCAACCAGTTCGATTTCCTGCTCTCCTACAACCAGGGCAACTACACCCGTGTCTTTGTCAAGGCCTACAACAATTCCACCCCCATTGCCACCGTGTCCTACATCCTCAGCCAGATCAACAACACCTGGTATTTTGCTGCACCCGTCGATAGCAGCAGCCTGGGCGGCAACCTCAGTGCCTATCTCATGCGCAATCAGGCAGCCAATCTCCTTGCTTCCGATGATTTCGACATGGATGGTGTGGACAACTACAGCGACAACTGCCCCTGCACCTACAACCCCAATCAGGAAGATTCCGACCACGACGGCATTGGCGATGTCTGCGACAATTGCCCCACCCACTATAACCCCTTGCAAATCGATTACGATGGCGACGGCCATGGCGACGAGTGCGACAACTGCCCCTACCATGCCAACCCCCAGCAAACCGACCTCGACCGCGATGGGGTGGGGGATAGCTGCGACAATTGCATGACCACCTACAATCCCCGTCAGCTCGACTTCGATGCCGACTCCCTCGGCAACGAGTGCGACCCCGATATCGATGACGATGGTATCCCCAACGAACTCGACCCCGATATGGATGGCGACCGTGTGCCCAACGAATTGGACAACTGCCCCCTCCATTACAATCCTTCCCAAGCCGATAGCGATGGCGACGGCATTGGCGATGCTTGCGACAACTGCCCCCTCCGTGCCAACCCCGACCAAACCGACTCCAATGGCGATGGCCGTGGCGATGAGTGCGACGACGACTGGGATCTCGACGGCATCCCCAACGACCAAGACAACTGTCCCTCCACCTACAACCCCGACCAGTCTGATATCGACTGCGACGGCATTGGCGATGTGTGCGACCCCGATATCGATGGCGACGGCATCCCCAACGAACAGGACAACTGCCCACGCACCTTCAACCCCGACCAAGCCGACACCGACCACAATGGCATCGGCGATGTGTGCGATTAATCAGCCCTATGTTCTACTATAGATTTGAAACGAAAAAACGTTAAACTATGAAAAACATAAAAAACATCATAATCTTGGCAATGCTCCTTTGCGCAGCCTTCCTGCCCAGTGTCCAGGCTCAGATCACAGCCTTCGAGGTTCAGCCCGAAAGTTGTGAACCCTCTCCCGGCCACGATGGCATTGCCACTGTGGGATTCCCCTCTGGCTCCGAATCCTATTTCAATGTCCTTTGGACCTATCCCGATGGCTCCACCAGCAACAGCGTCACCATCGGTGCCCTTGCCAAGGGCAGCTATCGTGTACAAGTGTCCCCCAAAGACTGCCCCGACAAGATTGTGCTCGACGAGGCCGTGGCCATCACCCGCGAGTGCGACAAACGCGACGTCCAGGTGGGCATCACCGTCCTCGATGTCAGCTCCGACCCCTGTCGCGGCACCCTCGAAGGCACCCTCTTCGCCTCCGCCTTTGGTGGTGAGCCCCCCTATCACTATTCCTGGCCCGAGCGCCGTTTGCGCGTAGCCGTCAACGAGCATGGCTCCACCTTCACCTGCTTCGTCACCGACAGCCTGGGCAATGTGGGCGAGAAAAGCATCACCCTCTATGCCAAGAAACAAGAGTGCTCCAAAGACCCCAACGAAATCTCTGGTCCCAGCGGCTACACCGATGATCAGCGTTTCGTCTCTGCTCAAGAGCGCATGGGCTATTCCATCTCCTTCGAGAACGACCCCGACTTTGCCACCGCTCCCGCTTCCCGCGTCACCATCAGCTATCCCATTCCTCCCAGCCAGAACATCTCCAGCTTCCGCCTCTCCGACTTTGGCTTTGGCAGCCATGTGTTCACCGTGCCTGCCAACACCAGTTCCTATTCCACCCGCCTCAATGTGGCCGACTCCCTAGGTGTGTGGGTTGATGTCACTGCCGGTATCGATATCGTCAACAATCAGGCCTTCTGGATTTTCCAGAGCATCGACCCCGCCACCGGTTTCGAACCCTCCAACTCCCAGCTGGGCTTCCTCTCCATCAACGACTCTCTCGGCCATGGCGAGGGCTATGTCAACTTCCAGATTTCGCCCAAAAGCAATGTCCACACCGGCGACACCGTCGTGGCTGATGCCACCATCGTATTCGACGACAACGCCCCCATCTCCACCAATGTTTGGAAAAACACCTACGATGCCGTAGCTCCTACCTCCACCCTCGCTGCCACCATCTCCACCGCCGACACCTCCACCTGCCTCTTCACCTTCGCCGCCACCGACGATGCTCAGGGCTCCGGTGTCCAGACGGTTGATCTCTTCGTGTCCGAGAACGAGGGACCCTATCTCCGCTATGGCTCCTATTCCCTGGCCGACACCGCCCGCATCACCCTGGCCAACGACCGCAATTATGCTTTCATCTCTCAGGCTGTTGACAATGTGGGCAACCGCGAGACCTTCAAAACCCTCCCCGACACGGCCATCAACAACAACATTGCTCCCACCGACATCCTCTTGGCTGGTGCCTCCTTCCGCGAGAACGCTGCTCGTGGCACCTCCATCGGCACCTTCGCCACCATGGACAACGATGTCACCCTCCCCTTCCAATACGAATTGGTTGCTGGCGAAGGCGCTGCCGACAACGCTCTCTTCCAGATTGTGGGCAACCGTCTCCAAACCAACAACACCTTCAGCTGCTCCGGCCGCTTCGACTATAGCATTCGTGTGCGCACCACCGATGTCTCTGGCCTCAGTTTCGAGAAACAGTTCGATATCGCCATGATTCAGGAGAATTTCACCAAGCAAACCTCCTCCAACGTCAGCATCTGCCAGGGCTCCAGCTACACTTTTGGCAACAATAGCTATACCACCTCCGGCACCTATTCCGATACCCTGCTCACCTCCCTCGGTTGCGACAGTATCTCCACCCTTCGTCTCTCGGTGTTCCCCTCCTATCAAGTGGTAGAGAACCACACCGTCTGCGACGCCTACACCTGGTATGATAGCACCTATCTGGCCTCCACCGCCCTGCCCACCCACACCCTCCAAACCGTTGCGGGTTGCGACAGCGTGCTGCACCTCCACCTCACCGTCAACCACAGCAACACTGCCGTTGACAACCAAATCGCTTGCGACTCCTACACCTGGACCAATGGCACCACCTACACCGCCTCCACCACCACGGCCCAGCAGGTGCTCACCAATGCTCAGGGCTGCGACTCCACCGTCACCCTCCACCTCACCGTCAATCATAGCAACACTGGCCTCGTCTCTGCCACCGCTTGCGACTCCTACACCTGGCACGGCACCACCTACACCGCCTCCACTTCCACCGC
>JAKSMP010000010.1 GCA_024400505.1 Bacteroidales bacterium
GGCGCAAAAATGCACTGCATTAAGAATTGTTAAGAAAAAAAGTATGCGCTAATTGCCGTAACCTTCGTATCTTTGCAAACGCTTTCGGACAAGGAAGCACGAAACATAAGTTTAACCCCTTAAAACAACAAAAGCGTATGGGAAAAATCGTAGGAACTAGCCCTTCCTCAATCAACGGCTCGGTAGGCCCCTACACCTATCGTCAAACCAGCAACGCAGCCGTGATTGGCGCTTGGAGCGGCGCAGAAGCATTGGAGAAGGCTGCCGTCAGCTATGGAGGATACAAGGCAGCTCGCTTCCTCGAACCCGGGCAGACTTCGGCTAACGTGGCCGTTGAAGGCGGCAACGATGTGCAGACTGGTGCTGTGTTCAGCGGCTCGCTGCGTGTGGTGAGCGGCAGCAACATGACCGCTTTCGCTTAGTCCGTGGCCCTGCAGATGGCCAGCAGCAGCGCAACCACCTTCGTTGAAGTGCTTGCACCCGAATCAATTTCCAACTACGGCATAGCTTTGTTCTCCGCAACTGTGGCAGCACCCAACCTCTGGCTTGCAGGTATCAAGGTGAACGGCCAAGTGGTCAAGCCCCTTGCTGCCTTCGGTGGTGGCGGTGATGATGAGGAGTAGCCCCTGTCTTTGGTTATAACTTTCATTACTTAACCCGTTGGCTGAATTGATCCCAACCACGAATAAATGGATGATTTCAGTTTCGCAAGCGAAACTTAGGAACTGAAATAGGAGAAAAATCAAAAGGTGGAAAATTGTCATTTTCCACCTTTTTGATGTGCGACAGCAGACGCTTGTCTGTTTTTCAATCACTTGATGGGAAATGTCATTTGTTATTTGCTATGCGTCGGAGTTGTAGCCCGCTTGGCTCTAATTTTTGGGAAAAATTAGGTGGAAAATAAATTTTTTTCTTGCTATTTCAATTTTTATTCGTAACTTTGCAGCGCAAAGAACTTTTTGAACGTGATGGAAAATAAAGAAGCATTAAGCACTCTGAATGAGATAAAGGAGATGATGGAGAAATCATCTAGATTCCAGTCGATTAGCGGGTGGTCGATAGTGGTGGTGGGTCTGCTGGCAAGCGTGGTTTCGGCCGCTGCTTGGCTGCTTTTGTTGCCACATGCCGATATGGCTTGGCTGCCAGCGTGTTGCAGCGGTTTGCTGATTAATTCGCCTTGGCGCAGCAGTATTGCCATTTTGGTGGCTTTGCTGCTGCTGGTGGTGTCGTTTTCTACGGTGGCAGCCCTCTCTCTTGGCAAAATGAAGCGGCAGAAGGGGGCTGTGCGTTTCGACCCCTCGTTGCGCCGTTGCTTGATCCATTTCTGCGTGCCTATGTTGGCTGGAGGGTTGCTTTGCCTGGCCATGCTGCAGCAGGGGCATTATGGCCTCACCTCTACTTTTATGCTGGTGTTTTATGGCCTGGCTTTGATCAACTGCAGCCATTATACTCATTCGTCTATTGCCGCGCTGGGGTATGTGCAGCTGGTGCTGGGTGTGGTGGATTGCTTTGTGGTGAGCCACGCCATTCTTTTTTGGTGGCTGGGCTTTGGGCTGATGCATGTGGTTTATGGTTTTTATTTTATTGCTAAATACGAGCGACAGAAGGGCTTATGATGCTTGACGGATTGAATAAGGCTTTTGAAAGCAAGGCCCGGCTGGGCATTATGTCGGTGCTGATGGTGAATGAGAGCGTGGATTTCTCTTCGCTCAAGCAGCTTATCGGCCTCACCGACGGCAACTTGGCCAGCCACACGCGTGCGCTGGAGGAGATGGGCTACATAAGTGCCGAGAAAAAGTTTGTGGGCCGCAAACCCAACACCTCTTACACCGTGACTCAGGCTGGCAGTCAAGCTTTCAAGGCTCATCTGCAGGCGTTGGAGGATTTGTTGAAGAGTGTGCCAAACAAATGAATATTTTTTTTGCCTTATATACTTTGAAATGCAAAGTACTTTATAAACAACAATAAAAAATACAAAACATCATGGAAGAAAACATTAAAAAAAGAGGTAACAATTTGTGGATTAAATTGTTGATTATTTTTATTATCAGTTTGTTTCTGCTCATTCCGCAGGCTATTGTGCAGGATATGGTGGGTGAGCGCAACTGCACCAAAGATGAAGCTATGGAGGAGGTGACGCAAAAATGGGGCGGAAGTCAGATGCTTTATGGGCCGGTGCTGATGGTGCCGGGCCTGCATGATGCCAAGCAGAGGGTGTATATTATGCCGGAGGTGTTTGATGCTAAGGCGCGGTTGAACACGCAGATGCTGAATCGTGGCATTTTTGATATTTCGGTTTATGATGCACAGGTGGGGCTGGGAGGCACGTTTGTGTTGCCCAAAGAACTGGACGGCACCAAGCGCAAGCAATTGGATTTTGCTAATGCTCAGATTCTTTTTGCGTTCAGGAATTACAGGTCTTTTGCCGATTATCCAACTTTTACTTTGGATGGGCAAAAGGTGGAGCTGAATGCGGCGGGTAGGAGCTTGTCGAATCGCCCAACGCTGATGTGCAGGGTGGATATGAGCAGGCTGCTGGATGGCGGAAAGGCTGAGTTTTGCTTGGATGCGAAGTTGAAAGGGTCGGGCAGTTTTGACTTGGTGCCTATGGGCCGGATTTCGAGTGTGGAGATTGCCTCCAATTGTGCCACACCCAGTTTTGTGGGTTATCTGCCTGTGGAGCGCAGCGTGAGCGATACTGGTTTTGTGGCCAACTGGAAAGTGTTGGCCATCAACCGCGAATTTTCGCAGGTGGAAAGCCAGCAGCCTAGGTATGAGGATGTGAGCAAGGTGATGGTGGATTTGCGGGTGCCCGTGGATCAGTATCAGAAGACTACTCGCACCAGCAAGTATGCTTACCTTATCATTTTGCTCACTTTTGCCGTGGTGTTCCTTATCGAGCAGCGGCGCGGCACACCGGTGCACCCTGTGCAGTATGGCTTGGTGGGGGTGGCTTTGGTTTTGTTCTATACGTTGCTGCTGGCTTTCACCGAGCATATCGCTTTCGGGTGGTCGTATTTTATCGCTTCGGTGATGACGGTGGGGCTGATAGCGGCTTTTATCGGCCTGCTGACCAAGCACCGCGGCGCCATGCTGGCTGTGGGCGGATTGCTGGCTGCGCTTTATGCTTTTGTGTTCATGCTCATGCTGATGGAGACTTATGCGCTGTTGGTGGGCAGCATTGGTGTGTTTGTGGTGTTGGCGCTGGCCATGTATGCGTCGCAGAAGATCAAGTGGTATTGATTGAGGTAGGGGGGTGATAGAAAAATCCCCACCTTGCTTGCCTGGACGGCGGCAGGGTGGGGATTGCTGTATGGATTTTTGAAGGGTGTAGGACCCTTAGAATTTGATTTTGAGGGTGGCCGAAGTGATGATGTCGGCTTTCTTCACACCAACGGGCACCATGCTGTGGTAGTCGTAGGTGAAGTTGAGGTCGAGGGAGCTGTGGGAGCTCAGCTTGGTGCTGAGGCTGGTGGTGGAGTTCAGACCCCAGTCGCCGGTGAAATCGTAGAACGAAGGAGTGTAGAAAGTGGTGTGTTTGAGGCTCACATAGTCGTTGATTTTGTGGCGCATTTTGAAGCGAACAGAGAGACGGCTCACCTGGGCACGCAGGTCGTACTGCTCTAGATAGTCGGTGTACTCAAACACATAGGCAGCGCTGAGGCTGTAGTCGCAAGCGGGATTCCAGAACAAGCGATATTTTACACCAGCCAAGCCTGTGTGACGCCAGTCGTAGCCTTTGAAATGGTTGCGGTTGGCACTGTAGCTGACAAAGGGGCTCCAGCGGTCGTATTGGAAGAGGTCGAACTTGAGGTTGCCGGTCAGGTTGTTTTCAAATTCATCGCCATCTTTCAGTCCATAAACATAAGATGCGTTGGCATCGAAAGACAAAATGCTGTCGTTGCGCTCAACGCCAGCACTGGTGTTGAAGATGGTGGTGTTGACGTTACCCGACTTCAATTCGCCACCAAAACCGAGGTTGTAGCTCCATTTTTTCTGGGCCGAAACGGTCATAACCGTGGCCATCATAAGCATGATTACGAATACTTTGCGCATAGTTTAGTGTGTTTAATTGTTTTGTAATGAAGTTGCAAAGGTACGAAAAAAAACAAAATATGTCGCTTTTTCTTCTTATCTTTGCATTTTATTAAAATAATTGAACATATAAGTTTTTTGTTATGAAAAAAACATTTCTCTCCCTTCTGCTAATATTGCTGGGCGGTGTTGCGTTTGCCCAGCATGACCAACTGCCCGAGACCGACCCCGCTGTGCTGCAGCGCGTGGATGAGTGGCAAGACTTGAAATTTGGATTTATGATGCACTGGGGCATTTATGCCCAGTGGGGTGTGGTGGAGTCGTGGAACTTGTGCAACGAGCCTTGGATCAACCGCGGCGGCGCCCCCTATGACGAATATAAGCGCAACTACACTAACCTCAACCGCACATTCAATCCCTCCCATTTCGCCCCCGAGGAGATGGCCGCAGCGGCCAAGCGGGCCGGCATGAAGTACTTGGTGTTCACCACCAAGCACCACGACGGTTTTTGCATGTACCGCACCAATGAGACCGACTATTCGGTGACTGGCCCGGACTGCCCCTACAGCCGCACCGCGCAGCCCGATATCACCAAAGCGATGGTGGATGCTTTCCGCGGACAGGGAATGTGGATAGGACTCTATTTCTCCAAGCCCGACTGGCACTGCGACAACTATTGGGCCCACGAATGGGCCACCCCCGACCGCAATGTGAATTACGACATTGCCGAACACCCCGACCGCTGGGAGGAATACAAGCGTTTTACCCACAAGCAAATATATGAACTGACCCACAACTATGGCGATATTGACATCCTGTGGCTGGATGGCGGCTGGGTGCGCCCCGAGTGGAGCATCAATGACGAAACCCGCCCCTGGCTGGGCTGCTACCAACGTGTGCAGGACGTGGATATGCCCAAGCTGGCTGCCATTGCCCGCTCAAACAACCCCGACTTGATTATTGTGGACCGCTCGGTGGGTGGGCGGTATGAGAACTACCGCACCCCCGAAAAGGAGGTGCCCGACACGCTGCTGCCCTATCCCTGGGAGACTTGTATGACCATGGGCGACAGCTGGAGCTATGTGCCCAACGATAATTACAAGAGTTCGCAGCAGCTCATACACATGCTGTGCGATGTGGTGGCCAAAGGCGGCAACCTGCTGCTCAACGTGGGCCCCGATGCCGAAGGACGTTTGCCCCAAGAGGCTGTGGAGCGTATGCAGGAAATCGGCAACTGGTTGGACTGCAACGGCTGTGCTATTTATGGCACTCGGCCGCTCTTCCCCTACAGCAAAGGCGGAGTGCGCTACACCCAAAGCAAAGACGGGTCTCACCGATATGCCATCTGCCTGATAGGAGATGCCTGCAAGCGCGCCAGCTTTGAGCTGCCCTTTGAACTGAAGAAAGTCACCTGCATCACCCCAGGCTGCACGGCTCGGGTGAAATCGTCGGCCGGAAAAACCACCCTCACCCTCTCCAACTCAACCCTCATGCGCAACGCCGTGGTGGTGGAGTTTTAGGTTAGTGGGTTTTTGTAGTTGAGCGTATCAGATGTTTATGTATAAGCCATCCTGCTTGAAATTTTTGGATGCCGAGGTGAATCCCTCGACCAAGCAGGTGTGCGACATTGGCGCCATTGACGAGGCGGGTGCTGTGCTGCACAGCCACTCAGCCCATGAATTGCGCGCTTTTTTGAGCGAGGCTCAATATGTGTGCGGCCACAATATTATCCATCACGATGCCCAGTACCTGCGTTCGGCTCTACCGCCAAGGGCAGAGTTGATTGATACGCTCTATCTATCGCCGCTGCTTTTCCCCGAGCGACCATACCACAAGTTGCTCAAAGATGATAAGTTGCAGACCGACGATTTGAATAACCCTGTGAATGATTGCTGCAAAGCGAAAGACCTTTTTTATGACGAGTTGGACGCTTTCAGGCATCTGCCTGATTGGGAACAGCAGATATTGGGCAAGCTGTTGAGTAACGTGGATGAGTTCAAGGCTTTTTTCCACTATGTGGGCTTTGTGCTAGATGGGGTTGATGTCGGTCGGCAGGTGCTCGTGCAATATGAGGGGCGGCTGTGCAGCCATGCCGACATTGGGCTGATGGCGAAGCTCTATCCCGTGGAGCTGGCTTTTGCTTTGGCCTTGATACGCACTAGCGACAACCGTTCCATCACACCTCTGTGGGTGATTCACCAATTTCCCAGAGTGGAGAATGTGATGCAACTCCTACGCCACACCCGTTGTGAGCAAGGGTGCCCTTATTGCAACCAGCAGCTGGATGTGCACCGGGCATAGAAACGTTATTTTGGCTACGAACAGTTTCGCACCTTTGGCGGAGAGCCTCTGCAGGAGAGCGCTGTGGAAGCTGCTGTGAGGGGCGATTCAATACTTACGATATTCCCTACGGGAGGTGGCAAATCGCTCACATTCCAGCTGCCAGCTTTGATGGAGGGCAACACACAACACGGGTTGACGGTGGTGATATCGCCGCTGCAGTCTTTGATGAAAGACCAGGTGGACAATTTGGTGGAGCGAGGCATCCTTTCGGCTGTGACCATCAACGGACTGCTGGATCCAATATCGAGAGCAGATGCCGTGAATCGCGTGGCTGATGGATCGGCCACAATCTTATATATCTCACCCGAGATGTTGCGCAGCAAGACCATTGAGCATCTCTTGGGATTGCGGCATGTGGTGAGGTTTGTGATTGACGAAGCACACTGTTTCTCGGCTTGGGGACAAGATTTTAGGGTTGATTATTTATTTATCGGTCAGTTTATTGCTAAGATGCAAGCTCGTCGCAAGGCTCAGAAACCGATACCGGTATCGTGCTTTACGGCCACAGCCAAGCAGAAAGTGATATCCGATATATGCGACTATTTCCGCCGAATGTTGGGGGTGGAATTGAAGATTTTTGCATCTTCTTCGGAGCGTAGCAATCTGCACTACTCCGTGATTCGCACAGAGAGTGACGAAGAAAAATATGTGCGACTCCGCCACTTGATAGGGGAGGCTGAAGGTCCGTCTATTGTGTATGTGAGCAGAACTAAACGCACTGTGGAACTGGCGCAAAAACTCACTCGCGACGGCTATCCTGCCAAGCCATTCAATGGCAAGATGGGTGCCGATGAGAAGGTGGCCAACCAGAATTCTTTTATGGCCGGCAAGGTGAAGACAATAGTGGCCACCTCGGCATTCGGCATGGGGGTGGATAAGAAGGATGTGTGCTTGGTGGTGCACTACGATATATCGGACTCGCTGGAGAATTATGTGCAGGAGACTGGGCGTGCTGGGCGAGACCCTCAAATGCAGGCGCGCTGCTATGTGCTCTACGGCGATCAGGATTTGGACAAACATTTTGTGTTGCTCAACCAAAACAAGCTGAGTTTGGGCGAGATTCAGCAAGTGTGGAAGGCTGTGAAGAAGCTGACTGGGGTGCACAATAGGGTGTGCTGCTCGGCTTTGGAGATTGCCCGGCAAGCTGGTTGGGACGACTGCAACACAGAGATGGAAATGCGGGTGAAGACCGCCATTGCCGCTTTGGAGCAAGCTGGATATCTGGAGCGGGGCAACAATGTGCCACATGTTTATGCCACTGGCATCAAAGTGAAGAATATGGACGAGGCTCACGATAGAATTGTTCACTCGCCGCTGTTCGATGAGAAAGACAGACACAACGCTGTTCGCATCATCAAATCGCTGATTTCAAAGAAAAGCATAGCCAATGCTCAGGATGATGAGGCCGAATCTCGCGTGGACTATTTGGCTGATATCTTGGGACTGACCAAAAGCCAGGTGATATCAACTATTGAAAGTCTGCGCCAAGCTGGCATCTTGGACGACACCCGCGATATGACAGCGTTGTTGGCCATGGATGACTCGTCAAGGCGGTCGCTGATTAGCTTGGAACGTTTTGCCGCATTGGAACAATTCTTGGCAAGATCTATACCGCCAGAAGGATTGGAGTTGACATTCAAGCAGCTAAACGACATGGCTGTGCAGCAGGGTGAGAGCAACTCCTCGGTGAGCCGTTTGCGTACGCTAGTCTATTTCTTGTCCATGAAAGGGTATTACCGCAAATCGCAAGCCGAAGGGGCAATGCCTTTGAGGATACAGCCAATGTTGCAGGCAGAGGCTATGGAAGAACGAATGGAAAATAGATTGCGCCTCAGTCGATTCATATTGGAAAAACTTTATGAATGGGCTGCAGAGCAACGCTTGACCACTGCCAGCGGAATGTCGGTCACGTTCTCGGTGGTGGAGATTCTGCGGCTGTATCAGCAAAAACAGCCTGAGGATCTTTTTGTGCGCACCACCACGGCTACTATCGCCGATGTGGAAGAGGCGTTGCTGTATCTGTCGAAAATCGGAGCCCTGAAGTTGGAAGGTGGATTCTTGGTACTGTACAACGGTTTGGAAATCCGCCAAATCAAAGATAATAGGCATCAATATAAGCAAGAAGATTATAAACTCCTGAACGAGTTTTATAAACAGAAAATCCAGCAAGTTCATATTGTGGGCGAATATGCCAATTTGATGGTAAAAGACTACCAAACAGCACTCCAATATGTGAACGATTATTTCCAGATGGATCACAAAGAATTTGTGAAGACTTATTTCAAAGGTGAGCGAGCAGCAGAATTGGAATTGAATATTACCCCTGCCAAATATCACACTCTTTTCGGAGGAATGTCGGCCCGCCAACTGGAGATAATAAACGACACTCAGTCGCGCTATATTGTGGTGGCGGCTGGCCCTGGTAGCGGCAAGACAAGGGTGCTGGTGCACAAGATGGCTTCGCTATTGCTGCTGGAAGAGGTGAAGCACGAACAACTGCTCATGCTCACATTCTCACGTGCTGCAGCCACCGAATTCAAGCAACGCCTGATAGGACTGATTGGCAATGCTGCCAATTATGTAGAAATTAAGACATTCCATGCTTATTGCTTTGACCTGTTGGGCCGCATCGGCAATCTGGACGACGCCAAAGATGTGGTGGAGCGTGCTGCAAAGATGATAGGTCAGGGCGAGGTAGAGCCCAATAGAATTTGCAAGACTGTGCTGCTAATTGATGAAGCACAAGACATGGATCGCCATGAGTTTGCCTTGGTAGAGGCTTTGATGAAAGCCAATGAAGAAATGCGTGTGATTGCGGTGGGAGATGACGACCAGAATGTGTATCAATTCCGAGGAGCAGACTCTCGATATATGCAACAACTGATTACTGTTCATGGAGGTAGGTTGTACGAATTAACAGATAATTATCGGAGTTGTTCCCAGGTGGTTGATTTTGCCAATGCCTTTGCTAGTCGCATTCATGGTCGTATGAAATCCACTCCCATATCAGCAGTGACATCCGTGGATGGAGTGGTGCATGTTGTGCAACATACTTCGGTCAACATGGAGATACCTTTGGTGAATCACCTTAAGAAAGTGCAGAACCATGGAGTCACAGCTGTGCTCACCCACACCAACGAGGAAGCACTGCGCCTGGCTGCACTTTTGCGCTACCATCATTTGCCGGCACGTCTCGTCCAAAGTATGGATGGATTTAGGTTTAGCGATTTGGCCGAGGTGCAATATATGCTTCGCCAGGTGGAAAGTAGAATGCAGTCTCCTGTAGTGAGTGCCGACAATTGGGCTCAATCCAAAGCCAAACTAGAATGCACTTATGCCCATAGCCAGTGTTTGCCACAAGTGATGAAGGCGTTGGAGAATTTTGAACGTACATGCTCCACAATATATCTGAGCGATTTTAAGGAATTTGTATTCGAATCGTCAATTGAGGATTTTGTGGCACAGGAGGAGGGTGAAGTGTTGGTGTCCACGGTGCATAAAGCCAAAGGCCGCGAGTTTGATACGGTATTCCTTTATATATCTAATAGGCAACAGGTAGATGACGAATATATGCGCCAACTATATGTGGGGCTCACACGTGCCAAACGGAATTTATTCATACACTGTGCTTCGACAATATTCAACCCCATGTGGGGTGCCTGCTATGAAGTGGACACGCAGTTATATCCACTGCCTCCAGAAGTAATGCTGAGTTTTTCTCATCGTGATGTTTTTTTGGACTTTTTTCAACCGCTTAAACATCAAATATTGTCACTTCGTAGTGGGGCGGCCCTTAAACCAGGAAGGGATGGCCTTTATTCCAGCGACAATGTGATGATGGTGAGCTACTCGGCCAAGGCAAAACGCGAATTGGAGCAGTGGTTGGGGAAAGGTTACCGGCTTAAATCAGCTCATGTTCGCTACATAGTGGCTTGGCACAAAAAGGAAGAAGGCTCATCGGCTGTGGCGGTGATTTTGCCCGATATTGTGCTGGAGAAAGTGTGATGACGGCTACATGGTGAAGCGGAGCGATAGTTTGATGGCCCAAGGCGATTCGATGCCTTGCAGATAGGTGAGCCGGCGAACGTAGTCTATCCGTATGAGTTTGAAGATGTTTTCTATTCCCACGCTGTATTCCATATAGGGTGTGGAGGAGAGGTATTGTGCCGTGGAGGGTAGCTGATATAGTCCGGGATGGAGGTCGGAGGGGATATTGTGCTCGGACATACCACCATAGAGGATGTTGAAGCCTGCAACTTCGCGTAGGCGGAGCATTTTGATGATGGGAAGGTGGTTGAGGATGAGTCCTTTGAGATGATATGTAGCATGGAGCGATACATATCGGTCCATGATAAATTCCATGGGCCGCATAGTGTTGAATGCACCTTCGGAGAAAAGAAGGGAGGCATTGCCGTTGGGCACAAAGAGTTTGGGCATGGGTACGGGAGTCCACACTATGCCTGATGCTGCGCGGAGATCGATATAGCCGAAGGCGGCAAGCCACAACCGGCTGAAAATGCTGGCCGAGGAACGCTGGTAGTAGAATCCATCGAGATAGCCCATCTCGTGATTGAGACTGATGGAAGAGGCATTGGAGGCGATGTTGAGGAGTGATCCATTGCCGCTACGACTGCTGCGAGCTACGGCTTGAGGTGAGAAAGTGATTCCGGCAGCCCATTGGGCGTAGATGATTTGGTCCACACGCTCGTTGCCGGTGGGGGTGATGCGATAGTAGTTGAGCAGTCCTGTAGGGGTGATATGCTGAAGGCCTACCCAAGTGTCGATTCCGATGTGGCTGGGCCATTGTTTGCGAAGCCGCAGTTGAAGGTCGGCTACATATTGTGCGGGAACTGGCTGGGAGGTCCACATGAGGATGTTGTCGCGGTCGAATTGTTCGAAGGAGAGTCCAGGGGATTCGATGTCGTAGCCTGCATGGAGGCTGATGAGCCCAAGGGGCCACTCCTTGGGAAATCGGCGTTTGGGGGCAAATGTGTGGATGAGATTGAGGCTGAACTTGGGTCGGTGGTCGGCAAATCCGTAGGCTAAAAAACCATCAAAAAAGTTGCGGTTGGAGAGGCGAGCTGTGGACATGCCGCCGATACGGAGGCGGAGTCCTTCGGTGCCGTTGTGGCTGATAAAATTGTAGATGCTACCAAAGTCGAACCGGCTGGAATCGCGGTCGGAGCTGGTGGGCACATATCCGGTGATGAGTGCTTCGCCTGTGTGGATGGTGCGACGGACAAAGGGGATGCGCATGAGTTCGTAGCGCATACTGTCGAGGAATGTTTCGGCCAAGGAGAGCTGTACGGGGCGCTCGGCATTCCATTGTTTGCGGAGCACTCGATGGGCATTGGACAGGGTGACCGAAGTGGCGAGTGGGCCAAAGAGTGTGTCGGGGAGGGGGGCTGCAAGGGTGTCAAATGCATATTGATGATAGAAGTGCATCTGATGCACATATATTTGACGAAGCCGTTTGCCCACATAGAAACGTCCGTAGATGTCGGATCGGTGGGGGAGGTGATGCCCTAAGGAGTCAAGTTCATAGGATTGAAGGATGGTGAGGTCGCGGATGAAGTTGAGGTCAACAGATTCGGGCACTCGCATAGAATAGCTGTGCACGGCGTAGTTGCTGTCGAGGGTGATGAGCATGGAACCAACAAATCCGAAATTGCCTTTGCTGGAGGGGACGAAAGACAGCTCCACGAAGCGCTGCCCGTCGGATTCAACAGTGTCGGTGATATAAAAGTGGTAGAAGGTGGTGGCGAGGTGGGTGGAAAGGGGGCTGATGAAACGAACGGACATGAGCGATATGTCGTTAGCGTAGATGTCCACAGGGGCAAAGAGTACTTCTAGGTCGTCGTTGAGACCTTTGGAGGAGAGGTTGACTTGTGCTCCATCGGAACGGTTGGCTGTAGTGAGTGTTCGAATGCGGCCATGGAGATATTCCTGTTGAGCCATTTGCTCGTTGATGGAGAAATGCAGGATTTCGGCCCCGTCGAATTCTGCTTGGTCGATATATTTCTCTACGAATGGAAATCGCTTCCAGAAAAGATGTTGTTCAAAATCGGGGTGGAACTGGTCGAGGCACATGTTGAGTTTTGAGAACATGTGTCGAGAGAAATGCTCGGTGGATAGTATATGGTTTTGCGATTTGTGGTCGATAACCTGTTGCACAAGTTCAACAGCGGGGTTGTTTCGACGAGTGTATCGTTCGCGTTTGTCTCGTTTGGCGGTTACATTGACTGTTTGAAGATTTGTTACGGCTGGCTCAAGGCGTACCCGCATTCGGCGAGACCCGCGGGCTGGAATGGGCAAAGAGAGCGGCCTGTAGCCCACCATACGGAATTGCACCAAAGTGTCGGCGGCGCCTATGGTGAGGTCGAATCGTCCATTGATGTCGGACACTGTGCCCATACGTGAAGCGGGGACTGATATCTGCACGAAGGGAAGCGGTTCGCCGGTGGTGTTGTCGCAAATGGTTCCGGCGATGGCTGTGGGACTTTTCTGCGCCCAAGTGTTGGCAGCTAGGCTGAGCAGAATAATCACCAGTAGGTGGGCGAGATATGAGGTGAATCGGTTCACTTGAATGGGCAATGTGTATTGTTATTATCTTAAAAGAACGAGTTCTATGGGGTTTTATTGTCTGGCTGGAGCAGGAAAAGCTCCCTGCATAGGCAGAGAGCTTTGGGTTGGAAGATTTTGTAATATGATCAATCGTTTTTGAGGAATGCAAAGAATACTGCTAAGATGATGAATCCGAAAGAGACCAGGTGGTTCCACCGAATGGGCTCGCCCTTGAACACGGTGGCCACGATCACGGTGAACACGGTGAGCGATACTGCCTCTTGTATGATTTTCAATTGCATGAGCGAGAAGGGACCACCGGTGATGGTTGATCCTACTCTGTTGGCAGGTATCATGAAACAATATTCGAACAAGGCCATGCCCCAGGAGAGGGCAATGATGGCCAGCAGGGGCCAGTCGGTGATGAGTTTCATCTGCTGCAATTTTAGGTTGCCATACCAGGCAAAGGTCATAAAAACATTGGAGCAGATGAGCAATAGAACTGTGAGTAATCCTTTGGGCATTTTTTTTAATATTATCAATAATTATTTACTTTTCATTTTCTTCTCGCACAAGTTTCACCAGCTCGCTATACACAGCATTCACAGCACGGTCAATCACTTGTGCTCTTCGGTCGCCGAAGTTGAGTCTTTTAGCAATCACTTTCTCTTTGGAAGCCAATCCAATCCACACTGTGCCTACAGGGGTATCGGCTGTGCCGCCACCGGGGCCAGCCACACCCGTGGTGGCCACGGCATAGTCAGCATTCAATCGCAAACGCACACCTTCTGCCATTTCGCGAACTGTGTTTTCGCTCACGGCGGTGTGGAGTTCGAGCGTGGAGTGGTTGACACCCAAGGCACATTCTTTCACCTCGTTGCAGTACGACACAACCCCACCTTTGAAATATTCAGATGCACCGGCCATAGCGGTGAGCCGCTGCGCCACAGAGCCGCCAGTGCAGCTTTCGGCAGAGGCCAATGTTTTGCCATATTTTTTCATGGTATGGGCCACCAACTCAGCCAAGCTTTCCAAGTCCTCACCTACGATGTAGCGACCCGCTATGGGATAAAGCGACTCTACGGCATCATCCACCTGCTGCACTAGCATTGCACGATCGTTGCCACGAGCGGTCAGCCTCAGTTTGACCATGCCAGCTTGGGGCAAATAGGCAAGACGAATAGTCTTGGGCAGGGAGAGTTCCCACTGCTCAATCATATCGCTCAAAAAAGATTCACCAATACCTTGAACCAGAATATTTTTGTTGATGATAAAGTCAGTTTGGAAATGCTGCTGCAAGCGGGTCACAATCTCGGTGGTCATCAGATTTTCAGCCTCAAATGGTACTCCAGGCAGTGACACAACTACCTTGCCATCCTCAGTATCGAACCACATACAGGGGGCTGTGCCCAGAATGTTGTTCACCAGGGTACAGCAGCGGGGCACCCACGATTGCTGACGATTGATGGGCGTGAGTTCATAGCCGCGAGCTGAGAAAATACGTTGGATGTTGGCCAAGGCTTCTTGGTTTTCATACAGTTCGCTGCCGAAAAAGCGGCAAAGTGTGGTTTTGGTGATATCGTCTTTGGTGGGTCCCAAGCCACCTGTGATCAGCACAGCATCACTCACACTCAAACAATGACGAAGATAAGATTCAATGTCCTCGGCACGATCGCCTATCACAAATGTGCCGCACACATCAATGCCGGCCTTTGTCAATTCTTTTGCCATAAAGGCCGCATTGGTGTTCACCACTTGGCCAATCAACAACTCATCGCCAATATTTAATATTGTTGCTTTCATAAGGTTAAAAACTTACTTCAAATTAATAGTCAATCTTTTGAATATATTAACTTCACATAAAAAATGCTATGCAAAAATACAAAATAATACGACAAAATAAAATTATTTCAACCAATTTCATCCGTATAGACAATTATCTAATTTTATTCCAATTAATTACAATGATACTGCCATCCGTTTCTGCAGAATAGAATTATGAGGAAGCATAGGAAAAGGGATTTTCTAAGGTCGTTTTGCATCAATTCATAGTCTGAACGTCATTCAATTTCAAAAAATATTTCGCTGATAATCAACGTAAGATGAAAAAATATGAAAAAATATTTTGTTAGTTACAAAAAAAGATGTACTTTTGCACCCGCTTTCGAGAGATAAAAATTGAAAGTTAGAGTTTGTCCAATGGTGTAATGGTAGCACATCTGACTCTGGATCAGCCAGTCTAGGTTCGAGTCCTGGTTGGACAACAAAAGAAGCCTTGCAAATCAAATTTGCGAGGCTTTATTTTTTTGTATTCCCCGCAATAATTTTGCAATAGCACATACAAAATTATTGTACAATTTAATTTACGTCATGAATATACATAAATCAAACTTCCTATCGACAGCAACACTTTTGCTGCTTCTACTAGTAAGCACCATAGCCATGGCTCAGCCTGGTGGACACCCCGGCGGTGGTCACCCTGGTGGCGGACACCCAATGGGTATGCCTCGCGGTAATGGCGAACGACCCTCGATGAGCGACCGCGAACGAATGCGTCGCCAATACGAGGCATACAAAGCCACGGAGCAATCGCAGCAGATACGACAGAAAAAGAAGGTGCAGGAGGGCGACCTTTTCAAAGTGATCGGCACCCTGCAGGATAGCACCAACAACGAGCCCATACCCTTTGTGAATGTAGCCATTCTCAATGCATCAGACTCCACTTTTGTGCGTGGCGGCATCACCGACATCAATGGCTACTTTGAAGTGCTGAATGTACCCCAAGGCGACATGATACTGCGTGTGTCGGCCATAGGCTACAAAGGCATCATGCATGCTTTCACAGTGGCCAACAACACCCCCCTAGGCACAATCAAATTGGCACCGGGTGCCACCCAACTGAAAGAGGTGAAAATCACCGCATCGCGCCCCCTCTATGCCATGGATGGCGAGAAAATGGTGTACAATGTGGCTGACGACCCCACCATTCAAACTGGCACCACCAACGACGCACTCCAAAACGCCCCTGGCGTGGAAGTGGACGTGGAAGGAAATGTTACGCTCCGAGGAGTCAACAGCGTAGAAATCTGGGTGAACGACAAACCATCCAAGCTCACTGCTGAAAACCTAAAGACCTACCTGGAGACTCTCCCTGCCAATGCACTCGACCGCATCGAAACCATCACAAACCCATCTGCAAAATATGCCACCCAGGCTGAAGCTGTGATCAACATCATCACATCTGCTTATATCAAGAGCAACCATTTCATCAGTTTCGGACTCAATGGCGCCACTCAACCTTTCTTGTCTCCTTGGGTTTCTTATACATGGGCCAAGAATCGACTCTCGGTAAACCTTTATGCCAGTGGTAGATATAGCTTCAACGAAAACGAAGGCTGGAGCAATTCCTACTACCGCAAAAAAGGTGCCACCCAAGATTCTTTCGACACTGCAGCCATCGAAATGAAGAAGAACACTTCTGACGACACACGCTATAATGGCAACATATTTGCCAATATCAACTACGAAATAGACTCCATGACCAACTTGGAGGTGATGGGCAGCTACAACTACTCCTACACCCTCAACGCCAACGATTTGGCTCGCAGTTATCAAGATTTCACCAACGGCAATTACTTTGTCTATCAAGACACTAATCGCAGTAATGGTCGCAGTGGTTTCGGCATGGTGGGCATTGATCTCACCCACAAATTCGACAACGAAGGCCATAATATCCGAGCCTCTATCCACAACAATTTCAACCACGGAAACTCTACCAAGGACTTCATTCGCCTTTTCAACCCCGACTCCACTCTGGGCACTTTCACCAACTATGATAAGTGCTATCTTGACAAAAACCACTCCAATGATTTCAGCGCCGATGTCCGCTACAACCGTCCCTATAGCCGCGATGGCGAGTTTTCATTTGGACTGGGCTACAGCAACAAATACATTGAGCGCGATTACCTCGTGACCGATGAGGCCACCACCCCAAGTCCTGTCACCGACTTGCTGCGCACCTATCACTTCCTAGACTACGAGAATAGTGCCGAAGCCGATGTCGAATGGACCCACCGCTGGGGCGGATTCACCCTTGAATTGGGCTTGGGCACTCAATATGAGCATATCGACTTTGCCTATCTGGGTAGCGCAAATTACCCCTTCACCAACGACGATACAGCTTACAATTTCCTCACATTCAACCCATCTGTGCACCTATCTTACCGCACCGAGAGCCTTCATAACTTCAAACTCAACTACTCTATGCGCACACGTCATGCTGGCGAAGAGCAGCTGACCACCTACAAACGTTACACCCTCGACAGTTGGTCCACCGGCAACCGCAACCTCGACTACTATTCCACCCACAACATCGAGGCAGGCTGGAGCAAGTTCTTCCTTGGTTTTGGCTATGTAGGACTAGAGGGCTATGCACGCTATAGTGCCAACAGCATTGAAAGTCTCTCATCCTCTACTGATGACGCCGACCCCATTCTCGATCGCATCGTGCAATGCTCCGTCCCCTACAACATGGGATCCTCCACTCGATTGGGTGGCACAGCATTTGTCACCTACCGTCCCAGTGGTTTCTTCAACCTGCGCCTCTACACCAACATTTACAACTACAGCTATACCTTTGACCAGCCTGACAAAGACCCCATCTCAAATCATCGACTGAGTTGGAGCACCCGACTTAATTGCTGGGTGAAACTGTGGAATAAATATCAAGTTTTCGCTTCGGCCAACTATACATCACCTACCATCAGCTTGGCCGCTGAACGTTCAGCCCGCTACTCCATCAACTGCGGTGTGCGTGCCGACTTTTTCAAGCGCAAACTCTCTGCTTTTGTCAATGTGCAGGACATCTTCAACTGGGGCAAGACTGTGGGTTCTGGTTCCCACAACACCAACCCCTACCTCTTGATGGAATCCAACAGCTACACCCTCAACAGCCGTTATATCTCAGCTGGAGTCACCCTCCGTTTCGGCAAAATGGAATTGGAAAACCGTGCAAAATCAGGTTCCGAAGAATCTACTGGTTCCAATGCTGAATAGTCATTGCTTTATCATGAAACGTATTCTTTATCTTGCCCTTGTGTGCCTTGCCGTTTGCTCTTGCAACCGCAGCCAATTGTATGTTCAGGAACTCAATGAATGGCTTTTTATATATGATGGTATGTTCTATGACGGCACCGTGCCGGGATGCGTCCAAACCGACCTCATATCTAGCCGTGCCATTCCCGACCCATTTTATGGAACCCACGAAGACGACTTGCAGTGGGTGGCAGACACCTCTTGGTGCTACACCACTATGGTGGAGACCCATGATATGAAAAAATACGACCATTGCGAATTGGTGTTTGATGGCATCACTCCAGCCCATATTTCCATCAGCGATAGCTATGGCTGTCACCCGCTGGGCGATTGCAATAATGCTTTCCGCCAATATAGGTTCGACATCACCTCGTGTGTCTCTTCGGACGACACCATGATCATCAATGTCGATATCCTATCCATCAACAAACTATTGCAAGCCGCCTTCGACACACTCAACCCCCAACGTGCTTTTGACTATGATGTGCCCGACCACCGGGCCGCTTTGCGCTATTACCCATATATGCTCGGGTGGGATTGGGGTCCCAAGTTATCCGCTATGGGCATGCTCCAAGGGGTTCGTATCGAGTGCTACAATGGCAGCCGTCCCCTGCCCAAACCTGTCAAGGTGCAGTCTTGGAATGTGACGTTGCGTCAAGATCAGGACAGCATCGGCCAGTCGTTTACCTTCTATCGCGATGGCAAACCCATCTTTGCTAAGGGGGCCAACTGGATTCCGCTGCACAGCTTCCCCGTGCTCACCCCCGAAATGAAAGAACGCTATCGCTATCTGCTTACCTCGGCCAAAGAAGCCAATTTCAACATGCTAAGAGTGTGGGGCGGCGGATTGTATGAGCACGACTATTTCTTCGACCTATGCGACTCGCTGGGCATCATGGTGTGGATGGATTTCAACTTCAGTTGCGCCCTCTATCCTTCCGACACGGCTTTCCTCAACAATGTGTTCGAAGAAGCTTCGCAGCAGGTTCGCCGCATCTCCAAGCACCCCTGTGTGGTGTTGTGGTGTGGCAACAACGAGGTGAAAAACGGATGGGAAGATTGGGGTTGGCAAGCTCAATACCAATGGACCGAAGAGCAGCAAGCCCAGCTCAAGCACGGCATCGATACCCTCTTTGGCACCGATGGCATCTTGGCTCAGGCTGTTAAAAACTGCGACCCGCTCCAACGCCCCTACATCACCACCTCGCCCCTCTACGGATGGGGCCATCCCGAATGTGTGACCCACGGCGACAGCCATTATTGGGGAGTATGGTGGGGCGAATTACCTTTTGAAATCTACAAGGAGAAAACTGGCCGATTTATGAGCGAATACGGCTTCCAGAGCTATCCCGAATACAGCACCGTTTGCCGCTATTGCCCCGAGGATCAACGCTATATCGATTCTCCCACCATGTGCCTCCATCAAAAGCATGGCCGTGGAAGAGAAATTATCGACAAAGCCATGATGCAATACTACGGAGTCGATAGCAAGTGCCTCTCGCTGGAGGACTATTGCTATGTCAGCCAGCTGCTCCAAGCCTGGGGCATGGGCTATGGCATCTTGCAGCACCTGCTATCTCAGCCCCACTGCATGGGCACTCTCTATTGGCAGCTCAACGACTGCTGGCCTGTGGCATCATGGAGCAGTATCGATTATTATGGCAACTGGAAAGCTATTCACTATCGAGCCAAAGAACTGTTCAAAGAGGGTGCCGACCTCGCCCTTTATGAGCAGTACTACCAAACCTATCCCAAAGACCTAAACCTCCCCCAGGCCGATTATCAGCTTCGTTCGGGATTGAACAAGAATGGCGAACTGCTCGTTACCATCGAGTCCAAGAGCTATCTGCGTGACATCATGCTGCAAACCGAGCCTCATGTTGATGGCCATTTCGACTGCAACTATTTCGACATGGGCAGCGGAGCCACAATCACCACCACCTTCATCCCCCGCAATCCCCAGGCCGATTTGCGCAATGTAAAAGTGACTCTCAAATGCCTCAACGAAGTTTTGAAAAAGTAATACTTAAATATTAACTGTGCTATGTTTAAAAAGATTTTTTTCTCCATCATGCTGAGTTTGTGTTCGCTAACTATGCTGGCTCAAACTAGACTCATCCTCACCACCATCGATGGCACGGAACACCCCTATCGCATTGAGGCTACAGGTGGTGTTTATTTCTCCGATTCAACCCTGCTCATCCGCGAAAACCTCGCCGACGGAGCCAACGATTATTTCACCTATGCCCAGGTGCGAAAGCTTACCTTCGAAACCCTCAACAACATCTCTGCTGGTGAGCCCCTTGGTATTGCTCTCTATCCCAATCCCGCTCAGGATTACTTCACTGTCAGCGGCGTTCAAGGCTCGGCCCGGCTTCAGCTCTTCGATAGCATGGGCCGCAAATTGCTGGATCAGCCGGTATCCAACGGGCAGCAGGTGTCCTCCAAATCCTTGGCACCGGGTCTCTATGTGGCCAGCCTCGATGGAAAGTGCATCAAATTTGTTAAACAATGAAAAACGTGGATAGTATGATGAAAAAACTTTTCGTATCATTGCTTGCCATCGTTGCTTCCAGCATGCTGATGGCACAAAACTATGAAATGCGCGTTATGCACAATGGGGCGAACATCTTCAGTCAGCCCGTGAGTGCAGCTGATAGCATCAAATTCAACAACTCCACTGCCACCATCAACTATGGCCAGCTCAACTGGAGTCGAAATCTCGCCCAGCTTGACAGCATCATCTTCGCAGCTATCCCCAACGAGGATTCGCTTCAGGTCGATACCACTGCCATCGACACCCTTGGCGCCATCCGCATCCATTGGGCCGATACGGGTGTGTCCGTGGTCAATGGCTTTGCCGATGCAGGTGTGGCAGTCTCAGTTTCGGGCAGCCATGTGGTGGTCAATTCCTCCAGTTCTGAGAGCGACTTGGTATATCTGCTCAGCGGCTCCTGCCCCGATGGCGCGCTGGAAATCACCTCAGGCAAAAAACTCATACTTTGCCTTGATGGCCTGTCGCTCACCCACACCGATGGCCCCGCTATCAACATGCTCAGCGACAAGCGTGTGCTTCTTCACATGATGAGTGGCACCGCCAACACCCTCAGCGATGGCCCAGCCAGTGCTGGCAAAGGTGCCATCCAATTCAAGGGCAAACTCGACATCCAAGGCAGCGGCACTCTGAATATTCATGGCTTGGCCAAGCATGGCATTCAAAGCAGCGGCAAGTGCAACATGATTTGGGGCACCGTCAATGTGCTCTCGGCTGTCAAAGATGGTTTCAACGTAGATGATTTCGTCATGGATGGCGGCCGGGTCAGCGTCACCTCCTCTGGCGATGGCATCGACGGCGATAAAGGCTTTGTGCAAATCAACCATGGCACCATCGTGGTGAATTGCTCCTCGCCCGATGTCAAAGGCATTGGCTGCGACAGCACGCTCACCATCTATGGTGGCAACATCACCGTCAACTGCACCGGCAATCAGTCCAAATGCTTCAAATCAGCCGACACCATCAGCATCTATGGTGGCACAATCGTGCTCAACGCCCTTGGCAGCGTGGTTCTTGAAGAGTCTGGCAGCGGCTACGACCCCGCCTATTGCACAGCCATCAAAGGCGATGCCAACTTCTATTATCATGGCGGCAACACCACCATCCTTTGCGCCGACACCAATGCGGGTGGCAAAGGCGTGTCTGTCAAAGGTAGTGTTTTCCTCAATGGCGGCGTACTCAATATCACCGCTTTGGGCGCTTGCGCTGCCTACACCAACGAAGATGGCATCCCCGACAGCTACTATTCCGCCTGCATCAAATCCGATGCCCATGTTTTTGTCAATGGCGGCACTTATACCTTCTCGGCTGGTGGCCGAGCCATCACTTGCGACAGCAACTATCATCAGCTTGGCGGCCACCTCACCCTCAGCACCAATGCCAACGGTGCTGTGCTCGTGGGCAGTGGCACCTCTGCCACCGATGGATATAGCGCAGCCTGCCTCAAGGCCGATGAGAGCGTCACCGTTTTGGGCGGTATCATCACAGCCCGCAGCACCGGATTGGGCGGCCGCGGCATAGCAGCCAAAAACCTCACCATTGGCCAATTGGGCGACAACGATGACAAAGTGGATATCAACGTCTATACCAGTGGATCTCCCGTCAACGCCTCTTCCAGCGGTGGCGGCTGGGGCGGTCCCGGCCATGGCAGCAGCACCGATTATTGGAAAGGTCTCCCCAAAGGAATCAAAATCGATTCCACCATCATCATCAACAGCGGCCATGTGAGCGTCTATTGCTCCCAAACCAGCGGCGACCCCAACGGCGAAGCCATCGAATCCAAAGGCGACATCATCATTCGCGGTGGCGAGGTGGAGGCCAACTCCTACGATGATGCCATCAACGCCGCCCGAAGTATCGAAATCTCTGGTGGTAAAGTGTGGGCCTATGCCCGTGGCAACGATGCCATCGACTGCAATGGCACCGCCATCACCATTTCTGGTGGTTTGGTAGTTGTCAAAGGCTCCGAGGTGGGCATCGATGCCGACACCGAGAATGGTGGCCGTTTCAACATCTCCGGTGGCACCATTGTGTGCGTGGGTGGCAACATGGGTGCATGGGACACCCCCACTTGCACTGGGTCTCAACGCTACATCATCCCCAATGTGTCCACCACCAATGGCATCTGCGTCAAGAGTAGCGATGGCTCTGAGATGCTCGTGTTCATGCTGCCCACTGTCTCTGGCAGCGGCTTTATCGACCAAACCGATGGCACCGGCACCAAACCTCCTCCAGGCGGTGGCGGTTCTGGCGGCAACTCTGGAGTGGGCATTTCCTTGCCCGGCATGACAGCTGGTACCTACACCGTGTTCACCAATGTCACCATCACCGGCGGCAGCTGCTGGCATGGATTCTACACTGGTGCCACATGTGCCACCACTGGTGCTGGCACCAGTGCCACCACTCGATAATCCCCCTCCCATTCATCAGCACCCAAGACTTGCCACTCAAGCCTTGGGTGCTTCTTTTTTGGGGTGACTCGGCGATTCATCAATATGCCAGTTCCTCACTTTAAGTTTGACACCTGACACCCATGACACTTGACACCCCCCCCCCCCGAGCCGCCACTCAATTGTCATACCTCGCCCCGCATTCTTCATCGCGCCAATTCAAAAACAAAAAGGAGCGGTAGCCTTCATGACTGCCGCTCCAATTGTTTGTTGGATGTATATCAGTTGATTGGTTGATTTAATCCACCATGTCGTCTTGCGTCATTCTGAGGGTGACAGTAGTGATGCCTGCACGCTCAATATGGATGATGGCCTGGGGATTCATCACCTTTACAAAAGCAACCTGATTCAGGTTTTCGCTCACGGCCGATACAACAAATTCAAGGTTATTCCAGTCGCCACAGCAAGCAGGGAGGTAATAAAAACCATTGCCCTCTCTGAAACTGTCGTAGTGCCCATTGCGTGCCACATTCAGCACATCCGAAATCTCAATCTCGCCATTGGCATTCCATGTCACAACTGCGCGTTTAAGAGTCAGCGGGTTGTAGCTGCCGTTAATCACATTCAGGTAAACACCATTCACCTCATATCCTTCGGGCACTTCCACGTTTGCTTTCAGTATGCCAAAAAGGTGCTTGAACTGGAGGTTGCCAAAGTTGTCGGCACGCGCAACCATAGGCAGCACACCATTGTTTGCCAAAGTGCTGGGGCTGATACCTCTCACCACAAATGTGCCATTTTCGATGTAGCAAGAGTCATGACGGATGGCGTTGGTGATAGCATAGAAGGGGCCCTCTTGTCCATCGGGGAAAGGAGCAATGGAAGTGGAAAAATTGTGCTCGAGTACTGCCGTTTTCTTGTCGGTGGAGATGGAGGTGGGAGCATACGTGGTGCTCCAGGTAACGGTGGGGTAGGGCTCCACATAAATGTAAACCATGCTGGTTGCAATGTCTTCGCTCCAATACATCTGCAAGTTGGCATTGGCGCTGATCTTGTCGCTGACGGTCTGCTCCAATGAGGCGATAAACTGCTGTTTGTTGGCGGTAGATTCTTCCTTCTGGCAGGAAGTGAAACTAACGGCTGCCACAGCCAAGGCGGCTAAAAAGAGGCTAACTTTTTTCATTTTAATGTTGGTTTTTTGATGGTTAGAAAATTTCGTTGCCTAGACCGAGGCTTCTCACCCCAAAAATCTCAGCAGTTAATTTTTTGCAAAATCACAAAAATTTCGTTGGATAACAAGAAAAATTTTCTAAAAAATCCACAACTTCTTTGCCTAATCCAATAAAGTTGGCAATAATGCCGTTCAGTTTTCCCATAGCTTTTGTTTTTTTCATCTCCGCGCCGGGTCCTTAATCCGGGGTGTGTGCGGCGAGGGCTTGCGAGGGCGCGCTCCTATGCCCCCAGAAAAGCGATTGCAAAATTACAACGTTTTTCTCAACTACCAAAATGACGCGGGCGCTAACAAACGCTAAGGGGCAATACATGGTGGAAGTGAGCAAGTTCGCCCTTTCCGTAGGCTCTGACGGGGCGGGAGAAAAATGCCGCTCATAAGCTTCAAGGATTTGAAAGAAGTGATTATTCGGTGCTGAGGGCCTTGCTACGGTACGCTGCGCCAATGGCGTTACTGCGGCATTACCACGTAGTTACCCCTGCGTTGCGCCCCGAGGCGGGCAGAGCAAAAGCTGTGCAGGAACAAGCATATTGGCAGGGCGGAAACCTCAAAACTGGGAGCCAATCTCAGTTTCTGAAGTGGAAATATACGAATTTAGGGAATTTTTAGAAATCAATCGGAAATTGTTGGTTATAAGTGCTTTCTGATAATTTCTTTCAGCCATTCTAGCTGAGATTGCTCAGATGGCAAACAATTCTGTTTTTGCCCTAATTGAGTAAATATTTCATTTCAAGCATTTTGAGCACTGAGGGTGTCAAGTGTCATGGGTGTCAGGTGTCAAACTTGATTTCATACTTTTTGTAGGGGAGATCAGTCCTATAATATATATATATAAATTCTATTTATATTTATCGCAATTTTCAGTCCCCAAAATCCATGTCCCATTATTACTTTGACACCTTGACACCGTGACACCTGACACCCCTTCAGCACTCATCCGCCTCATAATCTGCAAGATATCAATCCTTGTACATTTTCTCACTTTGACCCCTGCCCGTTGAATATATCATCCATTGCCAGCACCTAAACATCATTACATCCCACCATTTCAAACACTTACCACCCCCAGTATCCCACCCTGCCCGCCTCGCCCCTAGTGCCTCAATCCCCACTCCAACACCAACATGTTGATAACTCAACTTGTCGGTGTTGGTTTTTTTTTGTGTATCTTTGTAAAACCAATATTAAACTGTAATTTTATCAAACTATGTGTTTTCAAGAGAGAAATTTATAATGTTGTTTAGCGGCGCTGGGTATATTCTGGCGGACGGCTTCGGCACGCTGGTGGAGGAGCCGATAATCGACCCTGATGGGCTGGCTTGCCATGCTTCATCAAAGGTGAGAAAATTGGCTGAACGCGTAGTCAAGAATGTGGAAGAAATTGTTGAACAATTATTATCTGTTAAAGAGAAAATAGATATAAATTATTATAAGTCCGTAGAATATAACGATATGAACAGACCAAACAACAGCATAGGTTTTATGAACGAGCGCGAAGAGCAATTGGTGATGGCGGACTTGGATGGTTGCGAGTTCTGGGACGAGGAGAGCCGAAGGGAGGCCTTTGCCCGCTATGCTTGTGTGCTGGATTTTGATATCAGCGACGAGCTACGGACGCGGATACGAGGGCTGCGCACCGATATCAGCCAGCTGACGGATGCCAGGCAGGCGGCGCTGCAACGGAATGTGCCGCAGGCTGAGGAGAAGCGCAGGTTGGCCTTGCTGCGAAGTTTGCAGCGAATGTTCAGATGCAACCCCACGGCGGCACGGAATTTCTTGGATGCGATTTGGGATGCCGAACCCAGCGAGGTGGTGAATGTGGTGAACCAATGCTGGGCGGACGGATTGCTGTCAGAATGGGTTAAATCGATGGATGTGTGGCGGTTGCTGAACGAGAACGGATTGTACGCTCCGAGCCATCAGAATTGGAGCAAGGCATGTAACATTAAGTGTAAGAGCAAGTAGGGCGATTGGTTGACTGCTGCGCTGAGGCGCAAAGGGCGATTTTTCGGAAAAAGGGACGAGAAATCGCCCTTTTTTTTGTGTTTTGTCGGCTGGAGATGGTTGCGGGATGGTTGAATGTTGTTGTTTGCTCTTTGCCAATCAAAATGATTGTCATATATTTGCATCTCGAAAACGGACGGGAAGTCGGAACGTTTTCGAGAGGTGTTTGACATGTTGGAGAATGGTTTTGGCGAGGGGCGGCTGGCAGGGTCAGTTGGCTTTTCGAGAAATGATAAATAATTTATAAAATTTTTAAGACCCCCGCCCCAAGGAGCGGGTAAAAACCACATGAAAAAAATAAAAACATTCAGTCACCCCACGTTGGGCGATATCCGCACGATGACCGACGAGAGGGGTGAACCCTGGTTTGTGGGCAAGGATGTGGCGGAGCGACTCGGTTACAGCAATACGCGTGACGCCGTGCGAAAGCATGTTGACGAAGAAGACAAAACCACTGTCGCGATTTGCGACGATGGTTCGAACTATAAGTCGATGACGGTGCTGATTAACGAGAGCGGGCTGTACAGCCTCATCCTCTCCAGCAAGCTGCATCAGTCCAAAGGTTTTCTTTGGCGGAAGGGGTGTCAAGTGTCATGGGTGTCAGGTGTCAAAGTTATTTTTCACGTATTGCACTCACCTCAATTCGCCCGTCACAATTCACTAGTATCGCTCTGGGGCAGAAATAAAGGACGCAACCTTGAATTCAACGGCCAAGAAATTGTCCGCATGGGGTTTGAATTTCTCCAAAGAGCACCGCAATATTGAGCGGTATGTGGTGGAGTAGGTGGATTTGTTGATTTAGAATTAAAGCAACAAATCCACATGATAATTACTTGAATGGTAGGTAAATGACCTTCTTGGTTTCGAAAAATTCTTCTTGATAGAAGTCGGAGATGTCCCAGGTGCGTACTTTTTTCTTGAATGGGGCAAGCTCTTCGGTCAAATCGCCCCCTTTGAGGTAGAGGATGCCGTTGTGCAGCTGGTGGTAGTGGGCATCGGATACTTTGCCGCGCACCCAGGTGGTGAATTGGCTCAGGTCGGTGACGGCGCGTGAGATGATGAAGTCGAAGTCGCCCTCCACCTGTTCGGCACGTATCTGCTCGGCACGTACGTTGGCGAGTTGTAGCGCATCGGTCACGGCTTGCACTACTTTGATTTTTTTACCTATGGAATCGATGAGGTAGAAGCGTGAGTGGGGGAACATGATGGCCAGGGGGATGCCGGGGAAACCGCCACCGGTGCCCACGTCGAGTATTTCGGCCATAGTTTTGAAAGGCTGTACCTTGGCAATGGCCAGGCTGTGGAGGACGTGGTGCTGGTAGAAATTGGCCATGTCTTTGCGCGAGATGACGTTGATTTTGGCGTTCCAGTCTTCGTATAAAGGTTGCAGAGCGGCAAATTGTTCTTTTTGCCGCTCTGTGAGGTTGGGAAAATATTTGAGTATGAGTTCCATGTCTTTTTTCGGGGCGGGGTGCTTAGAGGTAGGCCTGGAGGTGTTTGCTCTTGCTGCTCATGCGCAGACGCTTGATGCCTTTTTCTTTGATTTGGCGCACACGTTCGCGGGTGAGACCGAATTTCATGGCGATTTCGTCGAGGCTCAAGGGGTGTGGGAGACCGATGCCGAAATACATCTTGATTACTTCGCGCTCGTATTCGGTGAGGGTGGAGAGGGATCGCTCAATCTCTAATGAGAGAGATTCGCGCATAAGGGCGCTATCGGTGGGAGGTGTATCCTCGTTGGGCAGCACATCCACAAAGTTCACGTCCTCGTCGGCGATGAGGGGTGCGTCGATGGAGATGTGGCGGCCAGAGATGCCGAGGATGCTCTTGATTTTGTCTTCGGGTATGCCCAGCATGTCGGCCAGCTCCTCATCCGATGGGGGGCGCTCCAGCTCTTGCTCCAGGCGAGAGATTTCTTTTTTCAATTTATTGAGGGCTCCCAGCTGGTTGGAGGGGAGACGGACTATGCGAGAGTTTTCGGCGATGGCCTGAAGGATGGATTGACGGATCCACCATACAGCATAGGAGATGAATTTGAATCCGCGGGTTTCGTCGAAACGCTTAGCTGCCTTGATGAGACCTACGTTGCCTTCGTTGATGAGGTCGGGCAGCGAAAGACCTTGGTTTTGATATTGCTTGGCTACGGACACCACAAAACGGAGGTTGGCTTTGGTGAGGCGGTCGAGAGCCTCTTGGTCGCCGTTTTTGATACGTTGAGCCAGCTCCACTTCTTCTTCGGGGGTGAGCAGCTCTTCGCTGCAGATGTCCTGAAGATATTTGTCGAGCGACTTGATATCACGATTGGTAATCGAATGAGTAATTTTTAATTGTCTCATGTTGATATTTTAATTCGAAAACTAAATTTTTCCCTCAATAACGCAGAAAAATAAAAAAAGTTACGTCAAGATGAAAAAAAATTTATAAATTCTATAATTTAGTGGTGGAAATATAGAAAAAAAACTGTAATTTTGCATTTTCAATTCCAAGAGCAACAACACTATGTTTGAAAGTATTAGTAGTAAGATAGAGAAAGCGTTACATACGCTCAAAGGCAAGGGAAGCATTACCGATATTAATATTGCCGAGACCGTTAAAGAGGTGCGCAAAGCCCTCCTTGATGCCGATGTGAGTTATCCAATAGCCAAGGAGTTTACCGACAAAGTCAAGGCCGAGGCAATGGGTCGCAACGTGATATCCAGTATTGAGCCAGGCCAGTTGATGGTGAAGATTGTGCATGAAAAGCTTACTGAGCTGATGGGTTCTCAGGCTGTGGATATCAATGCCAAGGGTCAGCCGGCTGTCATCCTGATTGCAGGTTTGCAGGGTTCGGGTAAGACCACTTTCAGTGCCAAATTGGCTTACTACCTCAAGAATAAGAAGAATAAGTCGGTGATGCTGGTGGCTGGCGACGTTTATCGTCCTGCCGCAATCAGCCAGCTGCAAACGCTGGGCGAGCAGATTCAAGTGCCGGTGTTTACCGAGGCTGGCAACACCAACCCCATCGACATTGCCGAGAAGGCCATCCGCGAGGCCAAACTCCGCAGCACCAATGTGGTGATTGTGGATACGGCTGGTCGTCTGGCTGTGGATGAGCAGATGATGGACGAGATTGCTGGCCTCAAGCAGCATCTCAACCCTCAGGAGACCCTTTTTGTGGTGGATTCGATGACTGGCCAGGACGCCGTGAATACGGCCAAGGCTTTCAACGACCGTATCGACTACGACGGTGTGGTGCTCACAAAGCTGGATGGTGACACCCGTGGCGGTGCTGCGCTGACTATCCGCTATTCGGTAAAGAAACCCATCAAGTTTGTGGGTGTGGGCGAGAAGATGGATGCTCTGGATGTATTCCACCCCGATCGTATGGCAAGCCGTATTCTGGGCATGGGCGATGTGGTGTCTCTCGTGGAACGCGCTCAGGAACAGTATAACGAGGAAGAGGCTCGCAAGATTCAGAAGAAACTTATCCACAACGAATATAACTTTGAGGACTTCCTCTCGCAAGTGGGGCAGATCAAGAAGATGGGTTCGATGAAGGACTTGCTGGGTATGATTCCTGGCATGGACAAGGTGACCAAAGATATTGAGATTGGCGACGATGCTTTTGTGCCCATCGAGGCTATGATTTCAAGCATGACTCCTTACGAGCGTCGCAACCCCAGCTGCCTCAACGGCAGTCGCAAGCAGCGCATCGCTGCCGGCTCGGGCCGCTCGATACAGGAGGTCAACCGCTTTATCAAACAGTTTGAAGAGACTCGCAAAATGATGCGTTCGGTGAGCACCAGGGGAAAAATGCCGATGATGCCCAAACGCAGAAGATAATCAAAATCGTATTAAGCATGTTCCAAATATTAGACGGCAAGGCACTTTCCTTGCAGATTAAAGAAGAGATAGCCAACGAAGTGCGTTCGTTGACCGCCAAAGGCTATCGCGCACCCCATTTGGCTGGCATTATCGTGGGCGACGACGGCGCTAGCAAGACTTATATCGCCAACAAAGAGAAATCTTGTCATGAAGTGGGTTTTACTTCCTCGGTTTATCGTCTTTCGGCAAGCACTTCGGAGGAGGAACTTATCCGCACCATTGAATTCATGAACAACGATCCCGAAATTGATGGCTATATCCTGCAGTTGCCTCTGCCCAAGCATATCAACGAGCAGCATGTGGTGGCTGCCATCTCTCCCGAAAAGGATGTGGATGGTTTCACCCCCATCAATATTGGTCGAATGGTTTTGGGCGAGGAGTGTTATGTGCCTGCCACCCCCATGGGAGTGTGCACGCTGCTGAAACGCTTCAATATCGAAACCGCTGGCAAGCATTGTGTGGTGCTTGGCCGTAGCAATATTGTGGGCACTCCTGCTGCCAATCTGCTCTCTCGCAAGGGTTTTGATTGCACAGTGACAATCTGCCACAGCCGCACACAGAATCTTGCAGAGATCACTCGCCAGGCCGATATACTGGTTGCCGCTATTGGCAAACCAGAGTTCGTTACTGCCGATATGGTGAAGGATGGGGCTGTGATAGTGGATGTGGGTATCCACCGCATTGAGGACAGCACGCGCAAGAACGGCTATCGTATCATTGGCGATGTGAAACACGACGAAGTTGACCCCAAATGCAGTTGGGTGGCACCAGTGCCTGGTGGCGTAGGCCCGCTCACTATCTGCTCGCTGCTGGAGAATACAATGAAAGCTTACAAACGCCTGAATAAAATTCAATAAATCGCTGTGGCGAATCGTAAAAAGGGATTGACCAAGAAGGTCAATCCCTTTTTTGGTAGATGGATATGAATAAAGGGTGGCTGCATTTGGCGCAGCCACCCTTTGTGATCATATTATCTATGATTTGCGTTATCGCTTCATGTTGGAAGTAACATTGACTTTGATGCTGATGGTGGAAACCATGTCTTCGGGGTCGTAGCCATCGAGGTCTTGGATGATAAATGTGACTTTGCCAAGTTCCCACTCGAAGCGGAGGTTCTCGGGAACAATCACCAGGCTGGTGGTGTTGTCGTCGTTGGTTACATAAACCTCAAGAGGATAGACGAAGGGCAGGGTGTTCCATGCGCCAAGGTTGTGCTGGGCGTCATATACATTCCATGCATAGGCCTGCACGATGCCAAAATTGAATACATCTTCAGTGATGAAATCAATATCTTTGGTGCAGTAGAGGTAGTTGTTGGTGCCGGGGAGGTCGCCTTCATTGCGCATCCACTCTGCGGGGGTGATGTTGAATTGGACAGTCTGAATCTGAGCACCATTCATGATATACTCTTTGGTGCATCCGGTTGCCAGCATCATAAGGGCCAGCATGGGGAGAAAAAGTCTGAAAAGTTTCATTGTATTATGTTTTTTGATTAATAATTCATCGTTTCTTGATTTCGATGCAAAATTACTTATTGTTGACTAATAATTTTCCTTGACTATAAAATATTTTTCCTCTTCAAAGGTGTGAAAATGTTGATGTGGAGCGATAATGTGTTGTGATATACTGATTTACTTCTGTTGGTGGGCGAGGAAGATTCTATTTGAGTTGTACCACGGTAATGCCGTCTCCACCGAGCTCGAGCCTCTCGGAGTGGTAGGATTTTACATCGTTGTTGCCTTGAAGCCACTCTCGGATGAGCTGCTTGAGGATTCCGTAGCCTTTGCCATGCAGGATGCGGAGCTCTTTTTCGCTGAGCAGTTGGGCGGTGTCTAGGAATTGGTTGAGATGGTCTAGTGCTTCATCGGCTCGTTGACCTCGGAGGTCGAGTGTGGGATTGAAAGTTTTGCGTTTTTCGTTAATGTCGTCGTAGATTGACTGGAATCGGGAGTTTTGTCGGCTGGTTTTGTCCGAAGGGATTGCTTTTTTCTTGGTTCCCGTAAGGCGATTGAGCGCGATGGTCATTCGTATGCTGTTGCTCTCCACAACGGCTTTCTTGCCCTTGATTTCTACTACTTGGCCGAAAGTGTCTTGCCCATCGATGCGCACAATGGAGCCTAGCGTGATGGGCTCGAGGCTGGTGTCGTCATCGGCAGGTTCTTGGGCGGCATGGACGGTCTTGGCCAGTACCGAGCTTTGCGAGGATTGTTTCCGCTCCTGGCTGTGACGCTCTTGGTCTGCGGCAATTCGTTCGCCTTCGGCCTTCATCTTTTGTCGAGCTTGGATGGTTCGATCACGTTCGGCTTGGGCCTCTTTGATTTCGGAGATGGTTTGCTCTACGGTGCGATTGGCTTGGGCAATAATCTGTTGGGCTTCTTTGCGGGCTGCACTCAGAATCTCAAATTTGCGGCTTTCGAGTTTGTCGGTCAGCTGCTGGTATTTGGTTGTGACTTCTGAAAGGAATTGGTCTGCAACTTCAAGTTCTGTGCGTTGGCGTGCTATTTCTTGTTTGTCCAGCTCGATTTGCTGCAGTTGATGCTCGAAATTAAGCATTTCGCCACCCACTTTGTCGCCAGCAGCTTTTAGTATTTCTTCGGGGAAACCAATGTTCTTGGCTATTTCAAAAGCAAAGGAACTACCTGGGTGACCCACAGCAAGGCGATAGAGTGGACGCATATTATCGGTGTCGAACAGCATGGCTCCGTTGATAATGCCAGGGTAGTGGTCGGCTAGGAGTTTGAGATCGGCATAATGGGTGGTGACCACACCGAAAGCATGTCGCTGATAGAGCTCTTCGAGCAGGGCTTCGGCAATGGCGCAGCCGGAGCGAGGCTCGGTTCCGCCACCCAACTCATCGAGGAGGAACAGGGTGTTGCAGTCGGCTGTGGCCAGGAGCTCCTTCATGTTTTGAAGATGGGATGTATAGGTGCTGAGGTCGTTGTCGATGGACTGCTGGTCGCCAATGTCAATAAAAATGCTGTCGAAGATACCAAACTCTGAGGTTTCGCGGCAGGGAACAAGCATACCACATTGCAGCATATATTGAATAAGACCGACTGCTTTCAAGCAAACCGATTTGCCTCCAGCGTTGGGTCCCGAGACGATGAGTATGTGCTGGTCGTCGGTGAGCTCTAGGTTGAACGGCACGACATCGCCTTTGTGGTTCAGATAGAGTAGGGGATGGCGTGCATCGAGCCAGTTGATTTTGGTGATGCTGTCAACAATGGGACGTCCCGCATGAAGAATGAGAGCGAAACGGGCTTTGGCACGGATGAAGTCCACTCGGGCCAAAAACCAATAGGCGTTGACCAACAAATCTATCTGGGGGCGAATCATATCGGTGAACTTGGCGAGAATTTTCTGAATCTCGTGGCGTTCGGCAAATTCCAACTCGCGCAGGTCGTTGTTGAGTTCTACTACCTCGGAAGGCTCAAGGTAGGCTGTTTGGCGGGTGGCAGACTCATCGTGGATGAGTCCTTTGATTTTGCGACGATGTGTGTCGAGCATGGGAATGACGAGGCGACCATTGCGAATGGTGACCTCGGCGTTGTCGGGAGCCCATCCTTCGTGTTTGGCGCGAGCCAGTTGTTTGCTGATCTGGGCATCCACATCGTTGCGTTTGCGACTGATGCTGCGGCGAATCTCAAGGAGGTTCTCGGAGGCATTGTCGTAGATTTCGCCTTTGTCGTCGATGAGCTTGCTGATGACTTTGCTAATGTTGGGGTCAAGATTGACGTGGGTGGCCAGTTCTCGGAGATAGGGATATTTGACGGGGTCGTCGCGAAGCAGGAATCGAAGGCACTCACCAATGGTATGGAGAGAGCATTTGAGGTCAAAAAGGGCTTGAAGTTCAATTATGGATCCTGCTACTTTCAAACGGATAAGTTCGTTGGTAAGATCGAAGAAGTCTTGGGTGGGGAAGCTGTTTTCTAGCACCAATATCTGGCGGAATTCCTCGGTCTGCTGCAATTCGCGTACCACTCTGTCGTAGTTGTTGGAGAATCGCATCTCCTGCACCATCTGAACAGCAAGGGGGTTGGTACACTCTTGAGCCACCAACTCGCGCATTTTAGTAAATCCTAATTTGTCTTCTATATTCATCTAAAAAAATAAGCAAAAGATTAATCAAAGTCGAGGTTGAAGGGCCAGCGTTGGCGGAATCGCTGGAGCTTTTCGTGGTCGAGTGTGGCCACGAGCAGTTGTTGTTTGTTGGGTTCGCATGCGTTGATTTCTACCCCTTTGAAATCAATGGCTGCGCAATGACCGTCATAGGGGATGGCTGTGGCGTCTATCCCTACTCGGTTGACTCCCACCACATAGCAGAGGTTCTCGATGGCTCGAGCTCTGATCAGTGTGTCCCAGGCGGCGGAGCGTGAGGCTGGCCAGTTGGCACAGAGTATCATCAGATCGTAGTCTAGTGGGTTCCCGTTTCGTAGCCACTTGGGGAATCGAAGGTCATAGCAAACAGCGGGTTTGATGCGCCAACCACGCCATTCAAATATTTTTCGTTCTGTTCCGCGTTCCAACTGTTTGGCTTCGGAGCTCACACGGAAGGTGTGCCCTTTATCGTAATAGCCATAGCTGCCATCGGGGCAGACCCAATGGAGCCGATTGAAAACCACAGTTTTCCCCTCTTGGGTTTTGCTCTGGTCTTTGACAGTCCAAGTGCCGATAAAAAGTGCGTTGTGTTTCTGGGCCATGTGGACAGCAAATTGATATGTCGGCCCTTGTGGAGATTCTGCCATGGCTGCCATGTTGTCGGAAAAACCCGTGCTGAAGGTTTCTGGCACTACCATCACATCCACAGGCTCTTCCAGTTTGTCAAATGTCTGCTCAACAAGTTTGTAGTTGGCTTGAGGGTCCTCCCAAATGATGTCTTGTTGGAAGTAGGCTACTTTCAGTTTCGGAGCAATTGCGTTGTTCTCTGTCTGGCTCATTGTTTGTGTGTTTAATCGCTGCAGTTGCAGGCATAATTCCATTTCTTATCTACAGATGGCAGTAGTTGTTCGATGGCTGTTTGGTCGTCAAGCGTCATCGGGCAACTTCGGAGGTCGAGCGTTTTCAATGTGGGGTCTAGAACTGCTAGTTCTTGAGGCAAATCGGTGACGTATGTTGACCACAGAATTAGTTCTTCTAAATTCTTCAACATTGACAAAGCTGGGGGAATCTGCCGAAGCGGGTTGCGGCTTAATTCAAGCCGCTGAAGGTGTTGCAGGAGGGCTATGCTATCGGACAAAGTGGAAATCTTGTTTCCTCTGAGGTCAAGTGTATGTAGGTTAGTCATTGCATACACCTGTGGAGGAATGTGCCGAAGATGTTTGCCGTGCAGTTGCAAATGATATACCTGCATGGGGTCGGATACATCATCTAGGGATTTATATACTCGGTCCACTTGGCTCCATGCCCCCCAAGAGGCAATCACCATGATTACTAAACAGGTCCAATATCGCATCATGTTTGCTTAAAATGAATGTTGAGCAGCGTTTCGATCGGACTCAAGTTGTGATATCAAGTCATCTACACTGGCAAATTTTCGCACATCGCGTAGCCGTTGTACGAATTCTATGGTGAGGATTGTATTGTAGATGTCAGCATCGAAATCAAAGATGTTTACTTCGAATACTGGCTTGTCGAGACCGAAGGTTGGCTGTCCGCCTAAATTGGCCATACCATGGAGTGGTTCTGTTCGACCTTGGATGTGAACGTTCACAGCATAAACTCCGTCAGCCGGCATCACCTTTGTAGTGTCGTCAAGGCAAACGTTGGCAGTGGGAAAACCCAGTGTACGTCCAACTTGTCGCCCTTTGACTACGTTGCCCCATAGCCGATAAGAATAGCCTAGCATTTCGGCAGCCAGTGCCACATCTCCGTTTTTCAAGGCTTTACGAATCTGGGTGGAACTCACTTCAACACCATGCATGCTCAGTGGGGTGTCAACCAATACTTCTGCGTTGTAGGATTGCGCTAAAGCTGGGAGTTGATCGAAGTCGTAATGCTGTTTGCTGCCAAACAGGTTGTCGAATCCGAGTACCAGCACCTTGGCGTGAAGCTGTTTGATGAGTATCTGCTCAAAGAATTGGCAGGCAGAAAGGGCAGCTATTTCAGGAGTGAAATGCACTTCCAGCACATGGTTGATGCCATGGCGTTGGAGTTGCTCGTAACGCTCTTCGTTGGTGGTCACTCGATAAAATGAGTTGATATCTGCCCCCCCTACATTTCCTCCAAGAACTTGGCGAGGATGCAGATCAAAAGTCACAACCACTGGGATGAGATTTCTTTCATTGGCTGCTTTTTTAAGCATTGATAAGATGTGTTGATGCCCACAGTGAACACCATCAAACATGCCTACCGTGACGGCCGTGCCCTCACTCAAATTGCTAATATTGTTTAATTTATATATATTCATTTATGCTTTTAAGGACTGCAAAGGTACGAAATAATATTAATATTTCAATAAAAATATATAAATAGTAAGAATGGGAAGTAAGTTTGTAAACGCATTGTAGAGAAGCTCGTTTTGTTATATGGTATGGTCCGACTTCAGTATCACGATGAAGTATCAAAGCAAGTAAAAACAAAAAAAAATTTGTCAATCAAAAAATAAGTCGTATCTTTGCACTTCGGTTATAGAACCAAAAATATTAATTAATAACTTTAAAATTAAACAATTATGCCTTCAAGAATTAGATTACAGCGTCATGGTAAAAAGAATATGCCTTTCTATCATATCGTTGTTGCGGATGGTCGTGCACCTCGTGACGGAAGATTTGTTGAGAAAATAGGCACTTACAATCCTATGACCAACCCCGCCACCATCGTCCTCGATGTTGACAAAGCAGCCGAATGGCTCAAGAATGGTGCTCAGCCCTCTGACACCTGCCGTCGTATCCTTTCCTACAAGGGTGTTCTGCTCAAACGTCACCTCCAGATTGGTGTTGAAAAGGGTGCTATCAGCCAGGAACAAGCTGATGTGAAGTTCAATGCATGGCTTCAGGAAAAAGAAGCTAAGATCGCTAATGCAAAGAACGAGCAGGAGACTAAACTCCGCAATGTGAAGAAAGAACGTCTCGAATGCGAGAAGAAATTCAACGAAGCTAAGGCAAATGCTGTTGCTGCAAAGCGCCAGGCTGCTGCTGAAGCTGAGGCTGCTGCAAAGGCAGAGGCAGAAGCTGCTGAAGCTCCTGCTGCTGAAGAAGAAGCTCCCGCTGCAGAGTAATCAATCGTTGATTTATAAAAAAGCGTGCCCAGTTAAAGGACACGCTTTTTTTATAATCAAAGTTTCGAAAGTCCAATTTATATAATTATTCCGTTTAAAGATAGTAAACTATGACCAAAGATGAATGTTACTCATTGGGTAAAATAACCAAGCCTTGGGGTATCAAAGGACAGGTCGTTTTTTTTCTCGATGTGGATACTCCTGAAGATTATTTCGAACTTGACTCGGCTTTTGTAGAAGTCAAAGGTAATTTGGTCCCCTATTTTTTCAAACTTGACAACTTCAATGGTAATAAGGCTGTGGCTACATTTGAAGAACTCTCACCTGAAGAGGCTCATGCACTTGTAGGCTGCGACTTGTATTTGCCGCTTGATCTGCTACCTAAACTCACTGGCAATAAATTTTACTTCCACGAGGTTACCGGATTTCGTGTGGTGGATACTGAACATGGCGATATCGGTAACATCAAGACAGTGATTGATTATCCTGCCCAACCCATTTTCCAGATTATGAAAGGTGATACGGAAATACTCATACCTGTAATAGACCAAGTGATAAAAGAGGTGAATAGGGATGAAAAAACTATGTATATAAATGCACCTAATGGATTGATTGATTTGTATTTGAATGAATAATCAACTATATGTTGATATCTTTTTGCTTGATGAAATAAAAAGTCTGCGTATTTTTGCACTTGATTTAGTTGAATAATTGAGAGTAATAACGCAATAACATCATTGAGTATGGATAATATAGTTGACAACGTCGAGAAGACTAGTTACTCTGTTGAAGAGTTGCAAGAATTTAAAGCCCTCATTCTTCAAAAAAGAGAAGAAGCTGTTCATAACTTAGAGATGCTTAACCAAGCAGTGGCTGGTGGTGAAAACGATGTGACCGATACCGCCCCCACATTCAAAACACTCGAAGAAGGTAGCAGCGTGCTGTCCAAAGAGGAAAATTCTCGCTTAGCTTCCCGTCAGCAAAAGTTTATCAAAGACTTGGATGCTGCTCTTATCCGAATCGAAAACCGTACTTATGGCATCTGCCGTGTGACGGGTAAACTCATCCCCAAAGAGCGTTTGATGATTGTGCCCCATGCTACCACCACAGTAGAGGGCAAGATGTTGGAGAAAAAGCATCGTTAATCAGCACCGTCAATTTTCTATATAAGAAAACAGACAGGGTCCTCACGGCCCTGTCGTTTTTTTTTAATTCTGCCCATCGCTTGGTTGGTCGCTAGTTTATCTTGGGGATAGCTTCTAGCAGTCGTTGTGTGTAAGGGTGTTGTGGGTGGTTAAAAATCTCATCGGCAGGACCTTGCTCCACTATGTGACCTTGTTGCATGACCATGATTCTGTCGGAGAAAAATTTGACTACCGATAGATCGTGTGTGATAAAGAGGTATGTATATCCATATTGGGATTTGAGGTCGTTTAGCAAATTCAGCACTTGTGCTTGTACTGATACGTCCAAAGCCGATACACTTTCATCGCAAACTACTAATTCGGGTTCCAGTATCAATGCTCTAGCTATGCACACTCGTTGTCTTTGTCCGCCAGAGAACTCGTGTGGATATCGATCGTACCAGGATGGGTCAAGCCCCACTTGGCGCATCAATTCTAGCACTTTTGATCTTCGTTCAGTATTGTTGGCTCCTATTTTGTGGCATTGCAAAGGTTCCAGTATGGCTTCACCTATGGTGTATCGAGGATTTAGGGATGAATAAGGGTCTTGGAATACAATCTGCATCTTCCGACGCATAATCAATTGTTGTGAACGACTCATCTTGTCAAGGTCGATTCCGTCGTAGGTGATCGCCCCATCATTCTTTTCAATCAATTGCAGTATGGCCCTGCCCAATGTGCTTTTCCCACAACCCGACTCTCCCACGAGACCCAGAGTTTCGCCTCTATAGATATTGAAAGAGAGTCCATCAACGGCTTTGAGCTCTTTTGTGACTTTCCCGAAGATGTTTCGTTTCAGTGGATAGTTGACCCCTAAATTGTGTACTTGAAGCAGTGGTACTTCATGGAACATTTCGACCTTATTCCTTAATTGAGGCTCTATGTGATTCACATTTCCCTCTAGGAATTCTTTTACTGTGGGCAAGTGCGATGGACGGCTGTCCAGTGGTGGGCGACAAGCAAGAAGTCCTTGGGTATAAGGGTGCTGAGGATTGTGTAATATGCTATTGGCCGATCCTTGCTCCACGATTTGCCCATGATACATCACGGCTATTTCGTCGGCAATTTGAGCGATTACGCCAAGGTCGTGACTAATAAAAATAATACCTATGTTGTATTTTTTCTGCAAGTTGCGAAGTAACTCTAGTATCGTTTTCTGTACGGTCACGTCTAATGCAGTGGTTGGCTCATCAGCAATCAGTAGGTCGGGGTGGCAAATAAGAGCCATGGCTATCATGACTCTTTGCTTCTGTCCGCCGCTGATTTCATGCGGATAGCTATTGAATATTTTTTCGGGTCTGGGCAGCATCACTTCTTCGAAAAGAGAGAGTACTCTACGTTTTGCCTCTTTCGTTGAAATCTTTTCGTGCATTTGGAGAATTTCCATCACCTGGTCTCCGCATCGATGAACAGGATTGAGGCTGGTCATGGGTTCTTGGAAAATCATGGAAATATGTTTTCCTCGATATTGCCTAAGTTCGGCTTCTTTGAGGTCGAGTATTTCAACATGATTAGTGGTATTTGCAGGCCAAAAATGGATGCTGCCTTCAATGCGGCATTGAGGAGGTTGAGGGAGGAGTCCCATGATACTGAGCGAACTCACAGATTTGCCACTACCCGACTCACCTACAATACCGAGTGTATGCCCTCTGCGCACATGATAGCTCACCCCATTAACTGCAGTATGGTAGTTGCCATCGTGCTTGAAATCCACTTTGAGGTTGCTTATTTCCAATACCATTTCGTCCATAGCAGAAATTATTTTTCTTAAAAACGCAAGAAAACTTTTTTTATTTGAAAATTAATCAGTAAATTTGCAAAATCTTTTAGGAGTCAACCTCCAAATACTTTTCGATAGGCATGAAAGGTCTCATGGGGAGCCTCCTTAGATAGTATATAGTCATTAACTTTTAAATACTCAATATCATGACAAAATCCGAAGAATTCATGGAGATGGAAGCCCGTTATGGTGCTCACAATTATCATCCACTGCCCGTAGTACTTGCTAAAGGTGAAGGCGCATTTGTATGGGACTGTGAAGGCAAACGCTATTTCGACTTCCTTTCTGCTTACTCTGCTGTTAACCAAGGTCACTGCCATCCTAAAATTGTCAAAGCAATGTGTGATCAGGCTCAGTTGTTGACTCTTAGTAGTAGAGCATTCTATAACAACTGCTTGGGCGAATGGGAGAAGTATATTACTGAGTATTTTGGCTATGACAAAGTGTTGCCAATGAACACTGGTGCTGAAGCCGATGAGACCGCTCTGAAATTGGCTCGCCGTTGGGGTGTTGTTAAAAAAGGTATTCCTAATGACGAGGTAATGATTGTGTGCTGCGAAGGCAACTTCCATGGCCGCACCATCACCATCATCACCATGAGCAACGATCCTGAGAGCTATGCCAACTATGGCCCTATGACTCCTGGCTTCCTCCGCATTCCTTACAATGATGCTGACGCACTGGAGAAAGTGTTGGCCGAGCATGGCGACAAGATTGCCGGTTTTCTCCTCGAACCCATCCAGGGTGAAGCTGGTGTCTATGTACCCGATGAGGGCTATCTGAAGAAGTGCTACGATATCTGCCATAAATATAATGTCCTCTTTATGGCTGATGAGGTTCAGTCTGGTATCGCTCGTACAGGCCGTATGCTTGCTTGCGATCATGAAGATGTTCGTCCCGATATCCTCATCCTTGGCAAGGCTGTTGGCGGCGGTGTAATGCCTGTATCATGTGTGTTGGCTGATGATGATATCATGCTCAATATCAAACCTGGCGAGCACGGCTCCACTTTCGGTGGCAATCCAATTGCAGCCAAGGTGAGTATCGCAGCACTCCAGGTGATCAAAGATGAGCATCTGATGGAAAATGCCGAACGCTTAGGTAAGATTTTCCGTGAGGAAATGTCCAAGTTCAATAGCCCAATGATTGAGCTGGTTCGTGGTAAAGGTCTTTTGAATGCCATTATCATCAAACCTCGTAATGGTAAAGAGGCATGGGATGTATGCTTGAAAATGCGTGATATGGGTGTGTTGGCTAAGCCTACTCATCAGCACATCATCCGTTTTGCTCCTCCTCTGTGCATCACCGAAGAGCAACTTCGTGAGGCTATGGAAATCATCAAGAAAGCTATTGCTTCTTTTGAATGATTGTTGCATAAATAACAAACAAGGGCTTCGAGTTTTCTCGAAGTCCTTGTTTTATTTTAGAAGATTGCTGAAGTTGTAATTCTAGTTTAGTCTTCCTCTATAAATAGGGTGTCTTTCTCGTTGTGTCTCTCGAATCGACCTTGCACCCAACCTTTCGTGGCGGCAAAATGGCGACGGCGGTTCAATGCATTCATCTTGCGCCGATAGCGTCCTCGCAATTTGTTGAATCTCTCAACCTGCTCAATTGACATTTTTTTGTCGTAGTGCCAACGATAGCGACGTATGAATTTGTGTTGTTGTCGTTCTATATGTTGTAGCGTGTCTCCATGAAAATCGGCAAATGGAGTGTGCACCACTTCATTGACGAACGCTTCGTAGTTATTAAGAAATTTATCCACTTTAGTTCCGCCCGACTGGGCATACATGGCGGAACTGATGGCGAAAAATGTCAGTATGAGCAAGATTCTTTTCATAATGGCAAGTAACGAATGAGGGTTTAAAATATTGTATAGCTTCCCATTTCTATTACTATTATTATTGCTCTTTGATTAATTCTTTGTATCTTTGCATAATAATAAATGTAATATTTTAATGAAGAAGTGTTTCTGCTTTTTGTTGATTGTCATGGCAATGACACTTGCCGGTGCGCAAAATGCTCCCTATAATCAAGCCTACAATTGGCCATGGAAATGGGAGGGTAACGCCATTGTAACTTCTATCCCAGACCGACCCTCAGGTCAACGTCACGCTTTAGGTCTCAGAGCCCCAAAGATGGAGACGGTTCGTGTGGCATTTGTTGGACTAGGGATGAGAGGACCAGATGCAGTAGAGCGTTTTACTCATATTCCGGGAACAGAAATAGTAGCATTATGCGATTATGAGAAAGAGCGTGCAGAGAACTGTCAAAAGATTTTGGCTCGTGTTGGGCGTAATGCGGCTGCTATCTATTACGGAGAGCAGGGATATGAGGATCTATGTAAACGTGATGATGTTGATTTAGTGTATATTGCCACAGATTGGCATCATCATTTCTTGGTGGCAAAATGTGCTTTGGAGAATGGTAAGCATGTGGCCATAGAAGTACCTTCAGCTATGACCCTGACAGAATGCTGGACATTGGTTGATTTGGTAGAAAAGACCCGACTTCACTGTATGATTTTAGAGAATTGTTGTTATGACCAATTTGAGCTCAATACACTCAATATGGCACAGCAAGGACTCTTTGGCGAGGTAGTCCGTGTGCAAGGCGCCTATATACACACACTTGATGAATACTGGATGGCATACTGGAAAAATGGACAATCCGATAAACTAGGGTGGCGACTCCGCTACAATAAAGAGTTCCGAGGCGATCTCTATCCCACTCATGGATTGGGTCCAGTGGCGCAGTTGCTTAATATTCACCGAGGCGACAGAATGGAAACCCTTGTAGCAATGGATACTCGGTCTTTCCGTGGCAAAGATTTGGTAAAGCAATATTCGGGAGAGGACTGTGTCGATTTCCAGAACGGTGATCATACCACCACACTTATCCGTACAGCTTTGGGCAAGGTGATTGAAATCCAACACAACGTCATGACACCGCAACCCTACAACCGTCTTTATCAGCTCACGGGTACAAAAGGATTTGCCAATAAATATCCCATTTCGGGTTATGCCATTGATACGAAGGCTGTAGGTGAGAAACTGAAAGTGCATTATGATGACCTGAGTGGACATTCTTTTATGAGCGAAGAACAGCGTGCAGCCTTAGAAACCGAATACGAAAGTCCGATACTCAAGGAATACTACGAAAAAGCCAAGCAAGTGGGGGGGCATGGTGGTATGGACTACATCATGGATGCCCGCCTTGTTTATTGTTTGCGCAATGGGCTGCCTTTGGACATGGATGTTTACGACTTGGCTGAGTGGTGCTGTTTGGCCGAATTAGGTTACCTCTCTTTGTCAAATGGATTTGCTCCGGTAGCCGTACCCGACTTCACTCGTGGCCATTGGCAAGATGTCAAAGGATACACCCATGCCTATTAGCCGACCATTTCACTTTGAACTCTATCTTGAACGATTAACTATTTCATCAATCATTTCAGCTAATTACAAAATAACAATATGGCAGATTTGATAAGACAGCTATTTCAATTGCAAGACAAGCAGTATGCCGCCTTCCAAGCCAAACTTACCCCAGGTATAGCTCCAGAGAAATTTATTGGAGTGAGAGTGCCCATTTTGCGCAACTTTGCAAAAACATTTGCCAAAGACCCTGCGCATGAGCATTTCCTAAAGGCATTGCCTCATAAATATTATGATGAGAATATGTTGCACTCGCTCTTGCTTTCGCAGATGAAAGATTATGATGCTTGCATCAAGCAAGTAGATGGCTTTCTGCCCTATGTTGACAATTGGGCAGTTTGTGATATCTTGTCTCCCAAAATCTTTTCCCGGTACAAAGACAAGCTGATGCCGAAAATACAAGAATGGAGTGCTTCCGATCATACCTACACTTGTCGTTTTGGGTTGGAAATGCTAATGAGTTTTTATCTGGATGCTGACTTTCGTCCTGAATATTTGGAAATTGTGGCTGCTGCTAGGAGTGAGGAATACTATGTGAAGATGATGGTGGCGTGGTTTTTTGCCACGGCTTTAGCCAAGCAGTGGGAGTCAACAATACCTTATCTAGAAAAACATGTGCTTGCCCCTTGGACGCACAACAAAACCATACAAAAAGCCAGGGAAAGTTACCGCATAACCCCTGAACAGAAAGAATACTTAAACACTTTAAAAGTAAAACAATAATGAATCAACTGATAGCTTGTTGTGGATTGAGTTGTGAGGATTGTGAGGCTCGAATAGCCACCATGAAAAATGATGACAACATGCGACGTGAGGTTTCCGTCAAATGGTGCCAATTGAACCATACCGACCAAATCACACCCGCATCTATCAACTGCATGGGTTGCCGAACCGAGGGAGTGAAATTTGCTTTCTGCCAATCTATGTGCCAAATTCGCAAATGCGTCGGCACCAAAGGTTTTGAAACATGTGGACAGTGTCCCGACATTATGTCATGTGATCTTATAAAACCTTTATTAGAACAATACCCAGTTGTGAAGCGAAACCTCGAAGTTGAATAAATGGGCGAGAATTGGGAAATATATGCCGATTGGAATCCTTGGCATGGTTGCACCAAAGTAAGTCCGGGATGCAAATATTGCTATGTTTATCGTCAGGATGAGATGTATGGCAGCACTGTTGCCAGTAGCCTTGCTCGAAAAACTGGTAATTTCAATCTCCCAATTAAACGCCGCCGAGATAAAACCTGGAAGTTGAAGAGCGGAATGCTGGTTTTTACTTGTTTTACCTCTGATTTCTTGCTTCAAGATGCCGATGAATGGCGTAGTGAGTGCTGGCAGATGATAAAAGAACGAAGTGACCTTTGGTTCTATTTCTTCACCAAGCGTATCGATAGATTCTTGCAGTGTATCCCAGATGATTGGGGCACCGGATATGATAATGTTCTAGTTGGTTGCACAGTAGAGAATCAAGAAATGGCAGACTATCGGCTTCCAATTTTCAAATCATTGCCTATCAAGCACAAAAGCATTATCGTTTCGCCTATTATTTCTCCTGTAGATTTGTCAAGTTTTCTGGATGAGAGCATTGAAGAGGTGTCTGTGGGTGGAGAATCGGGAGTGGATGCGAGGCCTTGCAACTACGATTGGATTCTTTCATTACGTGAACAGTGTGTCTCCCACGATATTCCTTTTCGATTTCACCAAACTGGAGCCAAATTCATCAAAGATGGCAGAATGTATCGTGTCCATCGTCGCTTCCAACTCAGTCAGGCACATAAAGCCAATATTGACTATAAAATAAATGAATTTTTCGTACCAGAAAAAGTCAAGTTTGAATGGACTCCGGATGTATATCATGATTAAGCTGAGTTCAAAATAATAAGTGGTTATCCGCAAATTGGTTACGAGTAACAGGCTAGAGACTCTGATTTTGGTCTGTATGCAATAGCAGAAACATCTAATCGGGCAAACTATTTGTTGCCGAAGTTGGGTGTTTGTTGCAGGTAGATTTAGCAGAATGGATTTAGGGGAATGTAGTCTTGCTGAGCCCAAAGGGGCGAAGCATGTTCCCTTGTTAAAGTGTTGTTGGTTGCAAATGACGGTAATCTTTTTTTTTGATTTGCCCTATGGTGTTTTATTTTTGTCGGTACACTATTTTTTTCTTTACCATACCCTTTATTATTTTCAGACCGGGGTCTAAATATTTTTAAACCCGGGTCTGACAATTCTCAGACCCGGGTCTGAAGAAATCCAAACCCGGGTCTGAAGAAATCCAAACCCGGGTTTGAAGAAATTAAAACCCGGGTATGAGAAAATTTGAACCCGGGTCTGGGGAAAAATCATGGTACTCATAAAAATATTATACCATACCCGTAAAGAAAAAACACCATAGTGTATTTCCAATCGAACTCTCACCCAATTAATGTCTCTCGTGCAAAACACAAAGTGGGGTTGATAGGGCACAAGTGAAGCTGTGTCTTGGATGTTCTGCCCTATTATTGCCCTTATTTTTGGATAGGACGTATTTCAGCGAAAGATTCTTGGACCGATGTCAGAGTTGTATTTCATTGCCGATATGCGGTTAACCATTAAAAATAAAGTTGGACGCATGAACAATATATATATTTATATCTCGTTTCATTAAGAAACATTAATGAAAAGAATTCGTCAATATTTGGGAATCGTGGTGGCACTGGTATGCTACTATGTAGTACATGAAGGTGCTCACTGGCTTTATGCTGTGAGCCATGGTGTATTCAAGCAGGTGAATGTGATGGCGTTGGGCGTCCAGATAGATGTCTTCCGTGATCAGTTGACCGATACTCAGTTAGGGTGGTTCTGCTTGGTGGGACCTTTGGCCACTTTGTTTTCAGCTTTGGTGTTGGTGATGTTGCGTAATAAGATATGCCAAGTGAGAAGCAAGATATTTCGTGCTTGTGCGTGGTACGCAAGCATTGTGATGTTGTTGCTCGACCCTTTGTATATCGGTTTTATGTATCGCTTTGTGGGTGGTGGCGACATGAACGGCATCAAGTTGTTGGTTCCTGAAATATGGGTTGCGTTGTGTTTTTGTGTGGTGGCGGTGTTGAATGCTGTTGTGTTGTTCAAAGTCTTGCTGCCTGTTTATACGCAATCGTTTAAAGAAAAATAGCTTACGGGGTTTAGTGCTTTGTTGTTTGAATCTGTCAAGCACCAAAGCCATATAAGAGCCTAATAAAATATAACTATGAATGATAAGATAGAAGTCATGGCCCCAGTTGGGTCGTATGAGAGTTTGCGTGCTGCGATTCAGGCTGGTGCCGATGCAGTATATTTTGGTGTGGGAAATCTGAATATGCGTTCCCGTTCGGCTGCCAACTTTGGCTTAGATGACTTGGCCGAGATTGCCCGTATATCCCATGAACATGGGGTGCGCACGTATTTGACGGTGAACACAATCATCTATAATCAGGAAATAGAAGAGATGCATACCTTGGTGCAGGCTGCTAAAGCGGCTGGCATTAGTGCCATTATCGCATCGGATATGGCTGTAATTATGTATGCCAATAGCATTGGGGTAGAGGTTCATATCAGCACGCAATGCAATATTTCCAACGTGGAGGCTGTACGGTTCTTCGCTCAGTTTGCCGATGTGGTGGTAACAGCACGAGAACTACCTTTGGCGCAAGTGGCCGAAATTACGCAGTATATCAAAGACAATAATATCCGTGGTCCCAAAGGTGAATTGGTGCAGGTAGAAGTTTTTGCCCATGGTGCGCTGTGCATGAGCGTAAGTGGAAAGTGCTATTTGAGTTTAGACGAGTATAACTACAGCGCCAATCGTGGTGCTTGTTTGCAACTCTGCCGTCGCAAATATCTGGTCAAAGATGTTGAGAGTGATGTGGAACTGGTTGTGGACGGCAAGTATATCATGTCGCCCAAAGACTTGTGTACCATAGGCTTTTTGGATAAGATGGTGAAAGCAGGCGTAAGGGTGTTGAAGATTGAGGGTCGTGGACGTTCGGCCGATTATGTGCAAGTGGTGGTGAAGTGCTACAAAGAAGCACTCCATGCGATTGAGGATGGCACCTATTCGCAAGAAAAGATTGCCGGTTGGATGGAACGCTTGGCAACGGTATTCAATCGTGGCTTTTGGGATGGATACTATCTGGGTCGCAAGATGGGCGAGTGGAGCGAACGTTATGGTTCACAGGCCACCGAAAACAAGGTGTTCTTAGGTAAAGTGACCAACTACTATAATCGTCCCATGGTGGCCGAAATGAAGATTGAAACCGCAGAGAGCCTGAAGGTGGGCGACATGTTGATGGTTATTGGCCAAACAACGGGCGTCTATTCTGCAGTAATCGAGGAATTGCGCTTAGGCCACAAAGCCATTCCTGTTCAAGAAGTGAGACAGGGCAATGTATTCAGTGTCAAGACTTCCGAGATGCTGCATCGTGGCGACAAAGTTTACCGGGTAGATAAAGTAATTGAAGAATTTTAATGGAATTAGGAGTGTGCTGGCTTAATATAAATTACAAGTTTCGAGTAGCTGCGCAGTCAATTCACAATTTATAAATCAGCAAATCATCAATCCCCATGAACAAAGATTTTATGTCGGCTCTGCTGACAGCTTATAGCCCCAGTGGTTTAGAAAATGATGCATTGAAAGTTTGGGACGCCTTTTGCGAAAACTTAGGTCTGACACATTATTATTTTGATAAGATCGGCAATCACGCCTACAGCTTAGGAACAGGATCCGTAAAAGTTTTGCTATCTGGACATATCGATGAGGTGAATGCCCGAGTAATCTATATTGATGACAACGGCAACATTTCCATGACAAGCACTGGAGGCATGTGCCGCAAATCGCTTGTGGCCTCTGAGGTGGTTATTCTGGGTGATAAAGGTCCGGTAAAAGGCATTGTTGGCAAGAAACCCATTCATCTTGAGTCGGTAAAAGAACGCGACCAAATGGAAGATTTCGATAGTCTGCGCATCGATGTAGGGGCCGACTCCAAGGAAGAGGTTGAGGCTATGGGCATCTGTCCAGGCAGCATAGTGGTTTATCGTCGTACTGTTGATGTGAATTTTGGACAGCATAAGATTATGTCCAACTCTTTGGACGACAAGGCTGCTGTGTATATCACTGGCATGATCATGCAGGAACTCCGAAAAAGCGTATCTCAGTGGGGTGATAAATATACCGTCATCGGTATGGCTGCTGCTCAGGAAGAGACTGGTTGTCGAGGTGCGCAGGTTGCCGCACATAATATCAACCCCGATGTATCAATCGATTTTGATGTTACCTTTGCCACTGATGGTGGGTTGGGTATCAAGAAAGAAAAGCAAGGCGATGTGCGCCTTGGCGAAGGCGGTGTGATTATGTATGGTCCCGACAAGAGCATTCGTATTGCCAATCTGCTTAAAGAGGTGTGCCGCGAAAGAGCGATTCCATTCCAGTCGGTAGCTGGCCGTGCAGGTGGCACCAACACCAACCAAATACAACTGATGAGTGCCAATTGCGAGACGATGTTAGTGTCCATCCCAAATCGAAATATGCATACTCCCGTTGAAGTTTGCGATTGGCGTGATATCCAGAGTATCATAGATATGACTGTTGGTTTGATTGAGGCTTCTAAATTATGATTCGTTACTCACAAATAGATTTATTGAATCATAACTTTTTAAAATAGCAAAATAATGGCAAAAGCGAGGACCTTTTACTATTGCCGAGAATGTGGATATCAGTCTAGTAGTTGGCTGGGAAAATGTCCTTCATGTGGCAAATGGAATACTTTTGATGAAGAAGTGGTAGAGCGAGAAACTTCGGTGGCTGCAGCCAAAAAAAAGGGCTCTTCACAAGGCAGTGCGCCCAAGCTGATTCATCAAGTGACCTATAGCGAAACCCAACGGATGCCCACCCATTGTGCTGAGTTCGACCGTGTGCTGGGTGGTGGTGTGGTGCCAGGCAGCCTGCTGCTGATAGGTGGCGAGCCGGGTATTGGCAAGAGCACCTTGCTTTTGCAGACAGCCCTTTCTATCACCGATCGCAAAGTGTTGTATGTGAGTGGTGAGGAAAGTGAAGAGCAGATAAAGATGCGTGCTGATAGAGTAACTGCCAATGGTCAATACTCCACCCAAAGTTCACAGATGTATGTGGTCAGCGAGACTTCGATGGAGCGAATCTTTGAGCATATAGTGAATGTCGAACCAGATTTGCTAATTGTTGACTCTATACAGACGGTGAGCACCGAATCAATAGAGAGTAGCAGCGGCAGCATTTCTCAGATACGCGAATGTACTACTCAGTTTCAACGTTACGCCAAAGAAAGTGGTGTGCCAGTATTGCTAGTAGGCCATATTACAAAGGATGGCACTTTGGCAGGCCCTAAGGTGATGGAACATATTGTGGATGCTGTGTTGCAATTCGAAGGTGATAGGAACTATGGATTCCGCATTCTTCGCTCGCTGAAGAATCGCTTTGGCTCCACGGCTGAGATAGGCATCTTCGAAATGCGAGGCAGCGGTCTTTGCGAAGTGTCCAACCCATCGGAATTGTTACTAGCCCATCGTGATGAGCAACTTAGCGGTGCTGCAGTGGCTGCCACGTTGGAAGGCGTGAGACCCATGTTTATAGAAGTTCAGTCGCTAGTGAGCACTGCCGTATATGGTACTCCACAGCGCAACGCTAACGGTTTCGACATGCGGAGAATGAACATGCTGCTAGCCGTGTTGGAAAAACGCTGTGGGTTTAAACTTGGAGCCAAAGATGTGTTTCTAAATATAGCAGGAGGATTGCGCGTAAATGATCCGGCCATGGATTTGGCTGTTGGATGTAGTATTCTTAGCAGCAATGTCGATTTGCCCATCCCTCCACGCTATTGCTTTGCCGCCGAGCTTGGTCTAAGTGGCGAGGTGCGCCCCGTAAGCCGTGTGGAACAGCGCATTGGCGAAGCCGACAGGCTCGGTTTTGAGAAAATATTTGTTTCAAAATACGATGCCAAGCAGATTGATAGCTCACGTTACAAGATTAAGATTGTGGCTGTCAGCGTCATCGAAGAAGCATTCAGAGAGTTGTTCGCATGAAGAAAGTAGTAACACTGGTATCTTTTATCTTCTTGGCCATCATC
>JAKSMP010000011.1 GCA_024400505.1 Bacteroidales bacterium
ACTTTATTTGATGAATTTTAATAACAGTGCGATTTTATCGCATCAGTACTAATTTGACATCAATAAACAAATCATACAAAGGGGGAATAATAAGGAAAGAATCCTGTAAAGTACAGGCAAGCCTAACAAAAGATGATTTTTTTCGATATATCAAGAAAAATGTGTAACTTTGCAATTTGAAATATAAAACGCATTATGAAGAAGTACCTCGTAATAATAGCTCTATGCTTTGCTGCAATAAGCACTAATGCTCAACAGGTTAGTTCCAAGGCAAAAGCCGTAAGAATGCTGGCATACGCACGTCCCGAATATCAAGTGAAAGACGTAAAAGTATATGCAGACACCATGACAGTGTTCTCTTTGGCCGATTATCCCATCTATCCTCTTGGCAAATGGAGCAGTGTGGAACAATATATCACCAACAACCAACTGCAATGGTATCGCGAGAGCGGCTATAAGAGATTCTTCGACACAATGACTGTGGCCGTGAACACTCTCCGTCGCTTGGATGGTACCAATATTAATGTTTACCGCAGCATCTGGACCAATAAGTTGGAGATGGTTGCCGCCAAGATCACCGACACCGCTGTGGTGCTCGATAACGGCATCAAAGTGGGCATGAGCAAAGAAGAGGTTTTCAAAGTAATCTTCAAGAGCTACCCCAAATCATACACCGCCGAAATCAACGTGCTGAAAGTAATGGCCGGCACCTCCGAGGTTGGCGAGATTTACACTTTCAAAGGCAACAAACTACGCCACATACAAATCATCAGCAAATACAAATACTATTGATTTGACAGCCTCCTACTGGCATGAACAAGAAAGTAGGCCTCTTTTTCGGTTCCTTTAATCCGGTGCACATTGGGCATCTGATAATTGCCAATGCCATGCTTCAGCATAGCGCATTAGACGAAGTGTGGTTTGTTGTATCGCCCCAAAACCCCCTCAAAGAACGCAAAACATTACTGGACGACCGACAACGCCTTGAAATGGTACGACGAGCCATTGACGACAACTATCGGCTCAGAGCCTGCGATATCGAATTCAGTCTTCCTATTCCATCATACACCGCCACCACGCTGGCCTTCTTGCAAGAAAAATACCCATCCAAAGAGTTTTGCTTGATAATGGGATCCGATAACCTTGCCACCTTTGAACGCTGGCGCAATTGGGAGCACATACTAGAGCACTATCACCTCTTTGTATATCCCCGCCCAGGGAGCGAAAACTGTGCTCTGAGCAGCCATCCCCATGTACACATGGTAGAAGTGCCCATGATGGATATTTCTTCCACCTATATCCGCCGCCAGGTACAGCTCCACCACGACATTCGCTACCTCGTACCCGATAAAGTATTCCAATACATCACCGAGATGCACTTCTACGAATAAAGAGCACCCAAGCCCACCCACCCCTCACAACTTCCCCTCTTCTGTAAACAATAAAAAAACCGCCCCAATTGCTCAGGGCGGAAAAAAAACTTATGAAAAAAAATTATTCTTCAGGATTTTTGCGGGGGCGACCTTTCTTCTTGGGCACTACAGGCACAGCAGATACCTCTTTGCGAGGACGACCCTTTTTCTTAGGTACTGCGGGCTCCACCGGAAGAGGATTCTTGCGGGGGCGACCCTTTTTCTTAGGTGCAGGAGCAGCTTGAGCCTCCATACGAGCCAACTCCTCTGGAGGGATTTCGGCATTGGCCAGATAGAAATCGCTGTCGATATCGTTGAGATCCTCATCCGAAGGCTCAAACTCGTTATCCAAATCCTGGCCTTCCTCATCCAAGTCTTCGTCTGCATCATCATCGAAATTGTCGAAATCATCATCAAAGGCATCTGAGAGTTCTTTGCCAAGATCATTCAGTTCGCCCGACTTTTTAGACTTGCGTTTGGGCATACCCTCTTCGTAGTCTCCGTGGCGGATAGAGCGTTCGGTATGGGATGAGCCAGACTCTTCTTTGTCGATGGCTTCCTGCAGAGGAGCAAATTCTTGATCGGCCTTGTCCACCTCTTCATCGAAGAAATCCTTCTCGATATCCTCATCGGTGAGCGTGGTGTCAATTTTGACATCAAATTTCACCATATACACGGTATCCTCAGTTTCCATGGGCACAACAAAAATTGTGTCGCCATTGGGCTTATCAAAACGCTGCAGATAGTCCTCGTATCCCTCTGGATACAATTCTTTGAAGGTTAATTTGAGTTCGTCAGAAAGGTTTTTGTAGCTGACTATCAAGTTCTTTTTATGTATTCTACGTGAATTCATTGGCTTTCTTATTTTTTGCAAGTATAACAACTTTATTTCAAACAAAACATTTTTGAAGAAAAAAAGTTTTCAACATTCGTTATTACTCATATTTCGATCGTATCTTTGCAGGCGTGTTGCAGAACATCATACAATACATAAAAAACTAATTAGAAACAAAATATTATACAAGCGCATGTACACAGGCGAACTCATTTCACTCGGAGTAGCATTTTCATGGACCATCACAGCCCTTTTTGCCGAAGTGGCATCCAAACGCATCGGTTCGCTCCCGCTCAATGTCACCCGCATGGCCATGTCATTGGCCCTGTTGGCTCTCATCTTGTGGGGCACCACCGGCTCGCCGTATCCACTATATACCGATGGGCAAACATGGCTCTGGCTGTGCCTCTCGGGGCTGGTGGGATATGTGTTTGGCGACTATTGCTTATTCAATAGCTATATTCACATAGGATCACGCTTTGGCCAGCTGTTCATGACCCTCTCGGCCCCCACTGCCGCCATCGTTGGACGGCTGATGCTGGGCGAGGATATGAGCCTCCTGGCCTATGCCGGCATGGTGGTCACACTAGCGGGCATCTGCATCACCATTCTGGGCAAAGAAGACACCACAGGCAGCATCAAGCTGCGATTGCCGCTCAAAGGCATCCTCTTTGCCATTGGAGCTGGTGTGGGGCAAGGTTGCGGCCTTGTGCTGAGCAAGGTGGGCATGCAGCACTACGAGCAATCCATTGCTGCTGCTGGCATCGCCGACCTCCATTCCTTTGTGCCCGATGGAGCTTGGCTAACCCTGCCTCTGGGCACCACCATGCCTTTTGCGTCCACCATGATCAGGGGGCTGATGGGCATTATCGGATTCAGCATTGCTCTGCTCGCATTCAGTCCCAAGGGCGGCCAGCAACTAGTGCATGCCATCTGCGACCGCAAAGCAATGCTTTGCGCCCTGTGCTCGTCGTTTTTCGGCCCTTGCGTGGGTGTGAGCCTCTCTCTCATGGCCACCCTCTACACCAGCACCGGCATTGCCCAAACCATCATGTCACTCACCCCCATCCTCATCATAGCCCCCGCCGCCCTGCTCTTCCACCAAAAGGTGACCTTCCGCGAGGTGCTAGGCGCCATCATCAGCGTGGTGGGTGTGTGCCTATTTTTTCTGTAGAACATTAAACAATATCGCAATATGAAGAGACAAATCATCACCCTATTGGCACTCTGCTCACTTATGACCGGATGCCACCACAGCAACCATCCTAACCTGGCCGCCAAACTAGAGGCGGAGCCCGTGAAGGCCGACAGCGTGGCCACCGTTTATCTCACCCATGAAATCACCCCCCAGTCTTTGGTGGACATCTACCATGCCCTAGGAGTGGAAGCCACGGGCCGAGTGGCCGTGAAAATCTCCACCGGCGAGACTGGCAAAACCAACTACCTTCGTCCCCAACTCATCGGGCAACTAGTGAAACTGGTGGACGGCACTATCGTGGAATGCAACTGCGCCTACTGGGGCCACCGCGACAACAGCGAGGAACACTGGGCCGAAATCCGCGAGCGCGGTTTCTTGGACATTGCTTCGGTGGACATCATGGACGAGCAAGGCGAAATGGCCATTCCTGTGCGCGACACCACACATATCCCTCACAACCTGGTGGGCGCACACTTGAAGAACTACGACTTTATGATCAATCTGGCCCACTTCAAAGGCCACCCCATGGCCGGTTATGGCGGAGCCATCAAAAATCAGTCTATCGGTGTTTCGTCGGCCAACGGCAAACTGCTGCTGCACTCAGCCGGCAAAAAGGCAGACAGCGACCACAAACTCTCTGGCTGGGTATCGTCGGTGGGCGGCACCAAGCAAGACCACTTCCTTGAAAGCATGGCGGCTGCGGCGCAATCGGTGGCCGACTATATGCAAGGGCGCATCATCTACATCAACGTGATGAACAATCTCTCGGTAGATTGCGACTGCATACCCAACCCTCACGAGCCCAAAATGCAAGATGTGGGCATACTGGCATCCACTGACCCTGTGGCTTTGGACAAAGCCTGCCTGGACATAGTATTCAACACCCAACCCTCCGAGGGCAACGACCCCAAACCGCTCATCCGCCGCATCAACAGCCGCCATGGCACCCACACCGTGGACTATGCAGCACAAATAGGACTGGGCACCAAGAAATATCGGATAGTAGAGATTGACAAATAAAAGCTATAGTTGCAAATAATAAAAAGCGGGGCCGATAAGCCCCGCTTTTTATATCAATATTATTGTACAACTTATTTACTAGAGGAGGTAGTGGTGGTAGTGGTTCTCATCAGTCGGACAGAATAGCCAGCGCCATTATGTGCGTTTTGATCAAAACTAGGGGAATTAGCACAATCAAAAATCATAACTGTAGATGTGTTTCCTCCTGAATTAGTAGCAAAAGTACGATAATGACCCTTTCCATCATCATTCCATGTTCCATTTTTACCAGTATGATCAGCCCAACCTGCTGCTGGTAGGAATATTGCGCCCCGAGTCTCCAATGCCTCAAAATCTGCAGCCGAGATCACTGGAACAGTATTTGGCCACACCACAGTCTGATTATTACCCGAAACATCGTATGTTTGTCCTAGTGCAATAGTTGAAGGGCAATCAGTTCTATTGGGGAAAATAATCATACCGTTAATGTGTGTACCATTATCGTTAATTTTCACGTATGCCCATTTCGCAGTACTTTGATTATCCAAACTTCCCAGAATCGATGTCCACTGTGCTTGACTAGGAACCTTCCAATTATTAACAAGCGAAGCATCTTCACCAAGCAAAGTAGCATATCCAGCCTCGCTCATAGTACCGCTAATATGATTATTCAGGGCTGCAGGATTGGCCGTAGTACTAACCATCAGTGCCAGTGAGCCCGACACACCCGTTGGTTGTCCATCAGCATCTTTGCCAGTGACACCATACAAAGTATAGTCCCATTGATTCGACTCTAATCGCCATTGAGGGTTAGCGTCATGATTATAGGTCATATTACCTTTTCCGAAATAATATGAATTGCTGCCGTCACTAATAGGATAGGGCAAAAGGTCTCCAGCAATATCTGTTTCAGGAGTAGCAGGAACTGTGCTGATAGGGTAATAACAACCGGGATTAAAAGTATAGTTTTCGCCTTGTTGCAGAGCCTTAAAAACATCATTAATCCGAATATTGAGCTTGTGGGGACCTGCTGGGATAGGTATATAAATCTTTGTTTCGGGAGTATTGTGAGTAATGGTCAACTGATAATTATTAGTATTGCCAACTGCTGCGGTAGTGACCCAAGCAGAACCATTATAGGAAGAAGTGAAATCGCCAGAAAGGGGTGTAGCCTGATTCACATCGGTAATAGTAATGGTATAGGACACATTGGCCGAGGCCTTAGGCACCTCCAACTCCAACAAGCTGAAGAGGTTGTAGAAGTTGAGCACGACGGTGCCACTATTGTCGGCAGCCATGGCAGCCATGGGGCTGTGGAGGTTGTCGGGATTATAAGTGTAGGTGCTGGGCATGGTGAAGTTGAACTTCTGCTCAGTAGCATCGATGCTGGCGCTCACGATGGTCGCATCGCCGGCATAGAAGGCATAGTAGTTGCCATTGATTGGGGTGATAGAAAGGCCTTCGGTGGAAGCCCATGTATATTGATTGCCAGCTGTTCCGATAGTGAGTATATCATTTGCGGTAGTGCCGTTGATATACACTTGGTCGCCAACCTGCCAATTGGTGGTATAACCGTCACCCAAAGAGGTTTTGTGTTGAGGTTGGTCAGCAATCACAAGTTTAAAACGCTGATCTTGATCTTTCTTACATCCAGTCATCAGCATTGCACATGCACAAAGCAGCATGGGAAAGAGAAAAAACGATTTTTTCATTAATACGCTCTTAATTTTAATTATTGGAAAAAACAGTATTACGAAATGGTTCATCTGGGGTCCAAGTGGATGTAGGAGTGTTGGCCTCACACTCGAGTAGAGGGAGTGGCTGGGGTCCCGACCCGGCAAAGCCACGTTCAATCTTGAACTTTACCACACGCACACATGGTGCTAAATAATTTTCCTTTTTCTTAATTTAAAATTGATAATAGAATATTAAAACTACTGTTAAAAATTATATAATTATTTATAAATAATACAATTACATATACAATGCAACAAATTTTAAAGATGCAAAAGTACAATTATTTTTCAATTAAAATGCTACCTAAGTGGCATTTAGCATTATTTAACCAACATAACGCAATTTTAGTATATATATGAATATCAGAACATTATCACCATAAACATTACACAGGCATCCCTTCAATCAATCATTTGAGAGGGATAATAGTTTAGAAAAAACGGGACATGCAATGGTTCTCATGCCAGTATAGGCTAGGCTACATCTGCCCTATAGCCACTATAGCATTGGGCATCATAGGCACTAAGCCCAAAAATAAAAAAGCGCAACCCGAAGTAGCGCCTTTTAAGGGATTGATGGCCGCAAAGCACTTACTCATGCGTGGCAAAACGCTGCACAGCCAGCTGTTCATATTTGGTGCCAGGACGACCGTAGTTGGCATAAGGATAGATGCTGATACCGCCACGAGGCACAAACAAACCAGTCACTTCAATATACTTAGGATCCATCAAACGGATGAGGTCTTTCATGATAATGTTGACACAATCCTCGTGGAAATCGCCATGATTGCGAAAACTGAAAAGATAGAGTTTCAAACTCTTGCTCTCCACCATCTTGTGGTCGGGTATATAGCTGATACGTATCTCAGCAAAGTCGGGCTGGCCCGTGATGGGACAGAGGCTGGTGAATTCAGGGCAGTTGAATCGCACCCAATAGTCGTTGTCGGGGTGGCGGTTCTCAAAAGTCTCCAGCACCTCGGGGGCATAATCGTCACGATAGGTAGTTTTCTGGCCCAGCTGCTGCAGGCCTTCATTTTCGCGATTGCTCATAAATCGAATATTTTAAACGGATTGTAGGAAATATTGGTATCAAAAATATCTATTTGCTCAAGTTTTTTGATTTTGGCAACCACCCATTGGGTGACAGGCAAAATGGCAATCTCATACAGCACCTTGGCCAATACCTGGCACACCACCATCATGGCCACAGCATGCCACCCCATGGCCCAGAACATGATGGGGATGAAAATCAGCGAGTCGGCATATTCGCCCACCAGGGAGGACACAATGGCACGAAGCCAGAAATGTTTGCCATTTTGGCTCACCTTCATGCGGCTCATCACCCAGGCATTGAGGGTGCTGCCCGCCAAGAAAGCCAACAGCGAAGCGATAGCAGCTCGTGGCGTGACACCAAAGATGGCACGAAACGCCTCATCGGCATGCCAAAACTCCGCACCCGGCAGCAAAATGGCCAATTGCGAAACCATCACCACAAAGAAATTCATCAAGAAACCCAGCCATATCACCAGACGGGCACGCCGGTAGCCATACACCTCGGCCAAACAGTCGTTGAGGATGTAAGACACCGGAAACACAATAACCGCAGCGGGCAGCGTGATGCCCAGCACCACAAACACCTTGGAGGCAATGAGGTTGGAGATAATCAGGCAGGTGCAGAACAGCACAGCCATGAACAGATAAATGGGCGAGAACGAAACACGCTGTTTTCGGTCGTTTACTAATTCATTCACTTCCTTCTTGTTTTTTAAGTGGTTAGCAAGCACACTGGCGCAACAATACCTGTTGCACACAAATTGCAAAGATACAATTTTTTTCTGATTCAACAACAGAACACTCTATTTTCACCACCTCCACGTCCCCCCCATCCTACCCATATATTTTTTTCACCCCCAGGGTTGAATATTTTTGTGGGTAATACTTCATTTTTCAAAACCCCACCCTTAATTATTCTCAGACCCGGGTCTAAATATTTTCAAACCCGGGTCTAAATATTCTCAGACCCGGGTCTGGATATTTTCAAACCCGGGTCTGAAGAAATCCAAACCCGGGTTTGGAGAAATTAAAACCGGGGTCTGAGTAAATTAAAACCCCGGTTTTAGAAAATATAACTATACCATCAAAGAAAAAACACCATACCCTAGAAAATAAAAAACCATAGTGTAGCACAAATCCAACCATGACCTGCGAATCCTCTGCAGAAACACAATTTAACAAAACGACCAAAACAGCAACCCAATCATTATTCAAGAAATTCGTATATTTGCACACGGATAAACTAAAACACATAATACCATAATAAACAGTATAGCACAATATACCACAAAGTTAGAAGCGAACAGCCATTAAAAACTACAAGCCCAAACACATGGAAAAGTGAGGTTACCGGATACTGACAAAACACCAAAGTAATAGAAATTACCGCCGACAGACACAGTTTGAAATAAAAAAAAGAATAAATAAGAATTAAAAATATATAAAAACATTCATAATTCATGAAAAAGGCATACACAGCACCCAGAATCATCGTGGTGAAAATAGACGTAGAAGCTGGATTCCAAAGCAGCAACTTCACCACCAAAACCATCTATGAGAACACATTACAAGAAAGCATGCAAACCGAAGGGCTTTTCCACCAAAAAACCTCTAACAACGAAGAGCAGCACTTTTTCCTCCGATAACCCACAACACATTAGCACTATGAGAAGAACATCCATCATCAAAGCCATAATCATATTTATCGCCATGTGTTTCACCTCTTGTCAAAAGGAGGAAGACGGAACCACCACCTTCAAGGCTAGACTGGAAAGCAACGAAGGGAAAATAGAACTCCGAGACGACGGATATTTCAATTGGCAGAACAGCGACCGCGTGGATATCAACGGACAAACGTTCACCGTGATACCCAACACAAACAACACCACGTCCGCCACCCTCACTGGCCCGTCAGTGGGCGGACCCTACACCGCCATCTACCCGGCCAGCATAGTTGATAACGGGCAGTTTACCCTTCCCACGCACCAGCATACCGCAACAGGCAATCTGCAAGATTTTCCTATGCGCGCTGTGTCCAACAACCACGAGCTGCAATTCTATAATCTCTGCTCAGCAATACGCATCCACATGCCTAGTTGCCAGCACCCAATTAGCCGTATCGAGGTGGTGTCAAACGGAACCCCAATTAGTGGAGCATGCACCATCGATGAGGGCAACTGGCTATATACAAGCCACCCAGCCTTGAGAGCTAATGCTGTTAATAATGGCGGCATGAAGCGAATCACACTCGATATATCCAACCCACAGGTTTACAACACCAACGAAGGCCACGACTTCTATATCACCATCCCCTCACTGTGGTACAACGGTGAATTCACATTCTACTTTTTCACCAACGAAGGCCTCGTTTGCACTAGAAGACTTAATGTAGATGGAGGATTTGGTCTCATGCGTAGCCAAGTGACCACACTAGATTTTGATGGCGAAGTGCCCATGGTATTTGAGCAAGGTACAGCTCAACTAAAAGAATGCGCCTTCAACGGGAAACCGACCATCACAAAAATCATATTCCACTACAATTCTGACGAATACTCCGAAGAGCACATCGAAGCCGAAAACTCCATACCCATCTATATTATAATGGATGGCACAGAATGCCATGTTCACACCTTGGCCAACTTCATTGAGTGCCCTGCCGGATGCAATAGTTTGTTTGCCAACTGTCTGCAATTACAAAGCATTGAATTCAACAACGACGACGAAAACAACCGAGGATTCCGAACCACCAATGTCACCAATATGTTTCGAATGTTTGAAGCATGCCAATCCCTCACATCGATCGACTTGTCTAGCTTCAACACCTCTAATGTGACAAACTTTAAAGAAATGTTTAAAGACTGCGCTGCGCTCACATCATTAAATCTCAGTACTTTCAACACAGGCAATGCAACTACCATGAGCAATATGTTTCACGGCTGCACTAGACTTACTAACATCACATTCCCGACCACCTTTACCACTAACAATGTAACCAATATGGAATTCATGTTCTACAATTGCAACGCACTCACCAGCCTGAATTTATCTCACTTCAACACAACAAATGTCACCACTATGGAGAGCATGTTCCTCAATTGTCAGAGCCTCACCAGCCTTAACTTGACCAACTTCACAAGCAGCAACAATTTGAACATCAGTTCAATGTTCAGACAGAGTGGGCTTAGGGAAATCCGCTTAAGCCAATCATTCAGTCCCGCCATAGTGACAGGAGCATGCAACGGACTGGGAACGCAAACCGAGCACTGCCACATCTACTGCAGTCCCACTTTAGCAAGCCAACTAAGAACAGATGGGGAAGCTAGAGAGACAGTTGAGTTTCACACCACTACCACAGAATAGAAAATTCCCGCCCATCCAATATTGATAGCAAAACCCCAGGCTCCAAAGTCTGGGGTTTTTGCATTGAAATAGTTGGAAATAGACTGATAAATAATTATGATATGTCAGAAAAAATTCGTATCTTTGCAAAATAATAACATATATTGAAACAATACATAATAATATGATATTCTACTTTTCAGGATTGGGCAACAGCCAATATGCGGCCAAGACTATTTTGAATGAAGGAGAACGCCTTTTCATCATCCCCGAAGTGGAGCGCAACCACTGCTACGAATTCACACTAGACAAGGATGAGCGGCTAGGATTTGTATTTCCGGTCTATTCTTGGCGCGCCCCTCGGCTGGTGAGTGAATTCATAGAAAAGATGCAACTCAATGGCAAACCAAGCTACACATTCTTTGTGACCACCTGCGGCGACGACTGCGGCAAAACCGAACAACATTTCCGCCACGACTTGCAACGCAAAGGCATCACACTGGATGCCGCCATAGCCATACAAATGCCCAACACCTATGTGAACCTGCCAGGAATGGACGTGGACTCCGAGGAAATTGCAAAAGAAAAACTGAGGAAAGCTCAGATCCGCCTAGCAGAGATCAAAGGGATATTGGAACGGAAGGAAAAAGTGTCGCAGATGATTATTACCGGAGCAGCCATGCTGAAGAGCGATATTATACAGCCTTTGTTTTATAAGTACTTGGTGACCGACAAAAAATTTCGCACAACTAATGCATGCGTGGGTTGCGGCATCTGCGCCCAAAGTTGTCCGCTGGAGAACGTGACCATGATTGACGCACGCCCCCATTGGAACGGACACTGCACCACATGCATGGCATGCTACCACCACTGCCCCCACCACGCTATCCAATTTGGCAAAGCCACTGCAACCAAAGGACAATATTTTTTTAAAGACTCAAAAAAATAAGAAAATATGAACACCACCCAGACTCAAGGCAGCAAAGGCTACCTATTCTCGATTGTTTTGGTTGCCGTGATCGGCGGCCTGCTTTTCGGCTACGACACCGCCGTGATCAACGGCGCAGAGAAAGGCCTCCAAGCATTCTTTATGCAAGGGGGATTCAACTACTCAAACTTCATGCATGGCATCACTTGTTCATCGGCGTTGATTGGCTGCGTGATAGGCAGCGCCCTGTCGGGCCTGTTTGCCAGCCGACTGGGGCGCAAACGGTCGCTTTTCTTTGCCGGAGTGTGCTTCTTCTTGTCTGCTGCAGGCTCTTTCTACCCCGAGTTCTTGTTCTTCAACAAGGGCGAAGCATCTATGGGGCTGCTCGTTGCATTTAACCTCTACCGCATACTGGGCGGCATCGGTGTGGGCATGGCATCGGCTATCTGCCCCATGTACATTGCCGAAGTGGCACCCAGCAACATGCGTGGCACCCTGGTGAGCTGGAACCAATTTGCCATCATCTTCGGCCAACTGGTGGTGTATTTTGTCAGTTTCCTTATTGTGGGCAACCACGTTATTCCCGCCATAGAAAGAATGGTGGTGGTCAATGCCGCTGAGGCGCAATGGAGCATACAGGAGGGATGGCGACTGATGTTTGTGAGCGAATGTGTGCCTGCCGGACTGTTTGCGTTGCTCATCCTCTTGGTGCCCGAAACCCCACGCCATCTGGTAATGACCGGCAAAGACAACAAAGCCTTGGAAGTACTCACCCGAATCAACGGCGAAACTAAGGCGAAAGAAATCCTCGCCGAAATCAAATTAACCACAGTGGAGAAGAAAGAGAAATTATTCACATACGGTTTTCTGGTGGTATTCATCGGCATCATGCTGAGCGTATTCCAGCAAGCGGTGGGCATCAACGCAGTACTCTACTATAGCACCACCATCTTTGCATCCATGGGCATGGAAAATCCGATGGTGAACACCGTGGTGATGGGTGTGGTGAATATCCTTTTCACCCTAATAGCCATCTTCACAGTGGAAAAGTTGGGCCGCAAACCGCTGCTTATCACAGGCTCGATAGGAATGGCCTTGGGTGCGTTTGGAGTTGCCCTTTGCAGCATTTTTCCCACAATGCCACCAATCTTGAATGTTATCAGCATCATTTTCTACTCGGCATGCTTCATGTTCAGCTGGGGACCCATCTGTTGGGTGCTTATCAGCGAAATTTTCCCCAACACTATCCGCGGAGCAGCCGTGGCTATCGCCGTAGCATTCCAATGGATTTTCAACTTTATCGTGAGCAGCACCTTCGTGCCGATGTACAACCTTGAGCTTGGCTCAATGGGCAGCAACTTCGGTCACCTACTAGCCTACGGCCTGTATGGAGTGATGTGCGTGGTGGCAGCCATATTTGTGTGGAAACTTGTGCCAGAGACCAAGGGCAAAACCCTGGAAGAGATGAACAACTTGTGGAAGAAGTAGCTTAGTAGTTGAGTGGCTTAGTAGTTGCGGCAACAGTTAAACTAATAAGCAATTGAGCCGTCGCACACTCCGCATTAATGCAGTTAATAATAACAGCCTCAGATGAAACAAAGCACCCTCACAACAAACAAGTTGGCGATAATCTACTTCGCCACCTATTTGATTACCACGATAATGCTTTCGACTCCGGACTTCTTGCAACTCCCACATGATTTCTATGGAAGTATGCAATACATTGCCCCAGCAGCCTTTGTCTTGTCGAGTGTAATCATGCTTGGCGTAGTTATAGCAGATATGATCAAACTGCATAGAGCAGAACCAAAATCGAGTAGAACAGCAATAACCCATCGCGATGCAAGACCCATTTGAAGAATATCTGAGACAAGGCGAACCCGATAGTGCCAAACGTGCCGAATTATGGCAAGTGGCCATCGGCCTGCAAGCCGTGGATGGACTCAAACCGTCGAACTACCTCATTGAAACCGCACAAAAACACATTGCCTGCGAATATACAATTGATGAGGTGGAAAGCCGCATCAGTGCCTATTACAAATCGGCAGAAAGCCGCAAAGAAGTAGAGGGCACGGATGAAGCAGACATCGTGGCATCGCGTATCACAAGACTGCTGTCTGAGAAAAAGTTCAGCTTCACACCAGCCATGCTCGCCTCAATCCACCGAGAACTCTTTGTGGGAGTGCTGACCAGGGCAGGCAAATACCGCCAATTCAATATCACAAAAAAAGAATGGGTGCTAGACGGAGACACCGTGCTATATGCACCATGCGACATGTTGTCGGCAACACTCGACTACGACTTCTCGCAAGAAAAAGCTTTCTCATACAAAGGCCTCTCAATCCAAGAATCAATAGCCCACATTGCCAAATTCATTAGCGGTATTTGGCAGATACACCCCTTTGCCGAAGGCAACACTCGCACAACGGCAGTGTTCACCATCAAATATTTGCAATCGCTAGGCTATGATGTGAACAACGACCCATTCAAGCAACACTCCTGGTATTTCCGCAATGCCTTGGTGAGAGCCAATTATCGCAATTTGGCTAAAGATGTAGAGCGCACAACAGAATACCTAGAACGATTCTTCCGCAATCTACTGCTAGGCGAAAACAACGAACTCAAAAACCGATATCTCCACATTAGATGGAACACCACCGACGACAACAACATCGTACAAGAAAACTACATACCCTTCAACAGTATAGAAAGTTCGGTACAAAATGAGAAAAACACGGTAAAAACGAAGAAAAGTTCGGTAGAAAACAGAAAAAGTTCGGTACAAACACCCAAAGATTCGGTAGAAAAAGAAAAAAGTTCGGTAGAAATCATTCGCATGATGGCAGAAAATCCCAAAATAACGGCAGCACAAATAGCCAAGAGACTGGGAATAACCATGAGGGCGGTAGAAAAGCAGATTGCAAAACTTCGGACCAATGGGATCATCAAACGTGTGGGACCCAACAAAGGCGGAGTGTGGGAAATAATAGAGAAACAATAAAATAGATAATTTAATGAATAATATATAATAAGCACAACTATGAAACAGTTTTTTCCTAACATCGAGAAAATCAAATACGAAGGACCCGAGTCTAAGAATCCCATGGCATTTCGCTACTATGATGCCGAGCGTGTGGTCAACGGCAAGAAAATGAAAGATTGGATGAAATTTGCCATGGCTTGGTGGCACACCCTTTGCGCTGAAGGCACCGACCAATTTGGCGGAAACTCCAAGGTTTTTCCCTGGAATGCAAAACTTGCCACCGACCCCATTGCTGCCAGCAAGGAAAAAATGGATGCCGGGTTTGAATTCATGACCAAACTGGGTATTGAATATTTCTGTTTCCATGATGTGGATCTGGTACCCGAAGCAGAGACGGTGGAAGAATACGAAAAGAACTATGCCACAATGCTAGAATATGCTGAGCAAAAAATGCACGAAACCGGCATAAAGTTGCTTTGGAGCACTGCCAACGTTTTCGGTCATCGCCGCTACATGAATGGTGCGGCAACCAACCCCGACTTTGATGTGGTGGCCCGTGCTATCGTGCAAATCAAAAACAGCATAGATGCCGCTATAAGATTAGGAGCCACCAACTACGTGTTCTGGGGTGGACGAGAGGGATACATGTCACTCCTAAACACCGACATGAAACGCGAGAAAGACCACCTGGCCATGATGTTGCGCATGGCTCGCGACTACGGCCGCGCTCATGGTTTCAAAGGCACTTTCCTTATTGAACCCAAGCCCATGGAACCTACAAAACACCAATATGATGCCGACACAGAAACCGTCATTGGTTTCCTACGCCACTATGGTCTTGATAGAGATTTCAAGGTGAACATTGAAGTCAATCATGCCACATTGGCTGGCCACACTTTTGAGCACGAGTTGGCATGTGCTGTAGATGCCGGTATGCTAGGGTCGATTGATGCCAATCGTGGTGACTATCAGAATGGCTGGGACACCGACCAGTTTCCCATTGACCATTATGAACTGACTCAAGCATGGATGCAGATATTGCGCAACGGAGGATTCCACGATGGCGGGACCAACTTTGACGCCAAGGTGCGACGCAACTCCACCGATCTCGATGACCTTTTCATCGCTCATATATCGGGCATGGATGCAATGGCCAAAGCTTTCTTGGCAGCAGTAGAGATTGCCGAGAATTCGCCCATTCCCCAGATGGTGAAAGATCGCTACACCAGTTTTGACAGTGGCATGGGCAAACGTTTTGAGAATGGAGAACTCACCCTTGAAGACGTTTACAACTACGGGAAGCAGGTGGGCGAACCGAAGCAAACTAGCGGTAAGCAAGAGTTGTACGAAACTATCGTCAACATGTACTAATCATGAAATATCTATTAGGATACGACATAGGCAGTAGTTCGGTCAAGGCTTCACTCGTTGAGGCTTCGACTGGGCGCTGCCATGCCTCCGATTTCTATCCAAAGTGCGAAGCTCCAATCAAAGCTTTGCAGCCAGGCTGGGCAGAGCAAGACCCAAATGACTGGTGGGAATATCTCAAAAACGCCACACACGCTGTCTTGTCCTCTAGTCAGATCAATCAATCAGAGATTGAGGCCATAGGCATTTCATGGCAGATGCACGGTCTAGTATGCGTAGGCAAAGATTTGAAGCCACTGAGGGATGCAATTATCTGGTGCGACAGTCGCGCCGTTCCTTACGGACAGAAAGCTTTTGAGTCTTTGGGCGAAGATTACTGCCTCGGTCATTTGCTTAATAGTCCAGGCAATTTCACTGCCGCAAAACTCGCATGGGTAAAAGAGCACGAGCCACATAAATATGAGAAGATTTACCGCATCATGCTCCCAGGCGACTATATTGCGATGAAACTCTCCGGCGAATGCACTACCACCATTGAGGGTTTATCAGAAGGAATGATGTGGGACTTTGCAGAGAACAAAATTGCTGACGAACTGCTAGACTACTACGGATTCCCACTCTCAATTATTCCCCCATTGGTACCCAACTTTGGACTTCAACAAAGAGTTAGCCAACAAGCAGCATCTGAGCTCGGATTGGAAGCTGGAACTCCCATCACATACCGCGCAGGCGACCAGCCCAATAATGCACTCTCGCTCAATGTGCTCAATCCAGGAGAAATTGCTGCCACGGCTGGCACTTCGGGTGTTGTATATGGTGTGAGTGACAAACTGAATTATGACCCACAGAGCCGAGTGAACACCTTTGCTCATGTCAACCACACACCTACTCGACCTCGACTAGGTGTATTACTTTGCATTAATGGCACAGGCATTCTCAATTCATGGATGAAGCACAATATGATGCCCGACACAATAACCTATGCCCAAATGAACGAATTGGCTGTTCAAGCGCCAATCGGTTGTGAGGGATTGAGTATTCTGCCATTCGGCAATGGAGCAGAAAGAATACTGCGCAACCAGGATAGAGGCTGCACCATTCATGGATTATCTTTCAACACTCATGGGAAAGCACATCTATTACGCGCAGTACAAGAAGGTATTGCATATTCCTTCTGCTATGGCGTGGATATCATGCGGCAAATGGGGATGAAAGTGAATACCATCCGAGCAGGGCAAGCCAATATGTTCCTTAGTCCACTCTTCACTTCCACACTAGCATCCGTGTGCCATGCAGATATCGAACTGATGAATACAGATGGGGCATTGGGAGCTGCAAGAGGTGCAGGAATCGGTGCCGGAATATATAAAGATGCCGAGGAAGCATTTTCCACACTCAATATCATCCAAACGATTCATCCTGACAAGGCCAACGATGACCTACATCAGCAAGCATATCAGCGCTGGTTATCTCTACTCAACCAAATGGAGAAGTGAAGACATTGATGGATGTCAAAAAGCGAAAGCCCCGGCTGCAGCCGGGGCTTTTTTATAGCATATTTTCTTATCGAGAATACTAGCGAATAAGGAATGAGAACTTGTTGAAGTTCTTGAGGGCAATACCTGTACCACGAGCAACTGCGCGAAGAGGATCTTCGGCAATATGGACCTGAAGTTTGGTTTTGGAAGAAATACGCTGATCCAAACCACGGAGCAATGAGCCACCACCTGCCAAATAAATACCAGTGCGATAGATATCAGCAGCCAACTCTGGAGGTGTGGCAGAAAGGGTGTCGAGGATAGCTTGCTCGATACGGGCAATAGATTTGTCAAGTGCATGAGCAATTTCCTTGTAGTTGACGGAAATCTCCTTGGGCAAGCCAGTGAGGAGATCGCGACCAAGAGTAGGATAATCTTCTGGTGGCTCATCGAGTTCGCTAATGGCTGCACCCACTTTGATCTTAACCTGCTCAGCGGTGCGCTCACCGATGACCATGTTGTGCTGTTTGCGCATATATTCAACCACATTCTCGTTGAATTCATCACCAGCCACACGGATGGAATTGTTGCATACGATGCCACCAAGCGAGATGACAGCGATTTCGGCAGTACCACCTCCGATATCCACAATCATGTGGCCTTCGGGTTCAAGTACATCGATTCCGATACCGATGGCAGCAGCCATAGGCTCATGAATCATGCGAATCTCCTTGGCGCCGGCCTGCTCGGCAGATTCTTGTACTGCACGCTGCTCGACGTTGGTGATACCAGAGGGAATGCACACAACCATGCGAAGCGAAGGAGGCATGAACGAACGATTGATTCTGGTCATGCCAATCAATTCGCGGATGAGGTGCTGAGCCATCTCGAAATCAGCGATAACGCCACCACGGAGGGGTCGAATGGTCTCGATGTTTTTGTTGTCGGTTTTACCAGCCATTGACTGAGCGCGCTTACCCACAGCAATGATGCGATTGGTGTTGCGATCCACAGCCACAATGGAGGGTTCATCAATGACTACTTGGTCATTGTAAATCACAATGGAGTTGGCGGTGCCCAAGTCCATTGCTACCTCTTTGTTGAAAAAGGAAAAAAGTCCCATTTTTATATATTATACTTTATTTATATTTCTCTGTTGAAATGATGAGCCTAATTTGGTCATTCGGACATCATCAAGATTTGATTAGTGTTTGAAATGGCGGAAACCGGTGATGGCCATGCCCATTTTGTTGGCCTCGCAGTAGTCGATAGACTTCTGGTCGTTGATAGAGCCACCAGGGTGAGCCACCGCCACGATACCTGCTTCGTGTGCAATCTCCACACAATCGGGGAAGGGGAAGAACGCATCGCTAGCCATCACTGCGCCATTGAGATCAAACCCAAAAGATTGAGCCTTGGCGATGGCTTGGCGGAGAGCATCCACGCGAGAGGTTTGACCTGTACCACTTGCACAAAGCTGACCATTCTTGGCCAAAACGATGGCATTACTCTTGGTATGTTTAACCAATATGGTAGCGAAAGCCAAGTCTTGAGCCTGTTGTTCGGTGATGGGTGTAGAAGTGACGCTCTTGGCCATATCGGCTGCAGTTGGAACTACGATGTCGCGATCTTGAACAAGAATACCATCTAGCACGCTGCGGAACATCTTGTCGTGCATCTTGAAAGCATTACGCTTGAGAATGATACGATTCTTCTTGCCCTTGAGTATGGCGAGAGCTTCTTCATCATACTCGGGAGCAATGCAAACCTCGAAGAAAATCTTGTGCATTTCCTCAGCCACCTCTTTGGTGATAGTGCGATTGGTGATAAGGATACCACCAAAAGCAGACACAGGGTCACCTGCCAAAGCGTCTTTCCATGCATCAAGAAGATTAGTACGGCAAGCCAAACCGCAGGCATTGTTGTGCTTGAGAATAGCGAAAGTAGTGTCGGAGAAATCGTCAATCAAGGAACATGCAGCATCGATGTCGCCGATATTATTGTAAGAAATCTCTTTACCATTGAGTTTAGTGAAGCATGCATCTAGGTTGCCATAATAATAACCCTTCTGGTGAGGATTCTCACCATAACGGAGCACATTGGACTGCTGACAGCTCTGTTTGAAAGCGGGAATCTGCTCCTGTTGGTTGAAATAATTGAAGATGGCAGTATCGTAGTGAGAACTGACATTAAATGCATAGCCTGCAAAGTGGCGACGCTGAGCCAATGTGGTGGATCCGTTCTGCTCGGTGTAGATCTGAAGGAATTCAGCATAATGGTCAACTGCGGGCACAATCACCACATCATTGAAATTCTTGGCTGCTGCACGGATGAGTGAAATACCTCCAATGTCAATTTTTTCAATAATATCCTGCTCAGCTGCGCCGCTAGCCACTGTGGCTTCAAAAGGATAGAGGTCCACAATTACCAAATCAATTTCGGGAATCTCATATTGAGCCAACTGTTCGCCATCGGAAAACATATCTCTGCGGCTGAGGATACCGCCGAACACTTTGGGGTGAAGAGTTTTGACACGGCCTCCGAGGATGGAGGGATAGCCAGTGAGGCTCTCAACGGCCACAGGCTTGATGCCCAGGCCTTCAATAAATTTCTGTGTGCCGCCAGTGGAATAGATGGTGACGCCTTGTGCGTCTAACGCTCTTACGATGTCTTCTAACCCATCTTTATAGAAGACGGAAATTAATGCAGATTTAATCTTCTTGGTATCCATATATTGATTTTTTCTTTTTATTATTCTTCGTTAATATAATTTGATTAGTCACCGAACTCAATCCCGAGACCTTTGGCTGTGTGCACCAGACGGCTATTGGGATCGACTAAGTTTTGGGCACGAACTGCCTCTTCTAGCGAAACAGCCACAATCTCAGGATGGCGATAGGCCACCATTTGACCATACTGACCTTCGATTACCAATTCCATTGCTCTGACACCAAATTCGGAAGCCAGAATACGGTCGAAGGCAATGGGGGTGCCACCTCGCTGGAGATGCCCCAAGATGGTGCAGCGAATATCGTGTTCCACACCAACAGCCTTAAGCTCGGCGGCCAACTGATTGCCGATTCCGCCCAGCTTTACGTGCTGATAGCCTACCTCGCCTGTCTCGACGCCCACCACGGTACCGCCTTTGGGTTTTGCCCCTTCGGCCACAACAATGATACAGAATCCACGGCGTTTGTTGTAGCGTTGCTCAATTTTTTCTTTAATTTTGTTGACATCGTAGGGAATCTCGGGTATCACACACACATCGGCACCACCTGCAATAGCACTATGGAGCGCAATCCAACCTGCATCGCGCCCCATCACTTCCATGATGAACACGCGGTTATGGCTGGCTGCAGTAGTCACCAATTTGTCGATGGCTTCGGTGCAAATCTGAACAGCAGTTTGGAATCCGAAAGTATAGTCGGTTGAAGAAAGGTCATTATCAATTGTTTTGGGGACGCCCACAATATTCAGACCTTTTCGAGACAGACCCAGAGAAATACGCTGAGAGCCATCGCCGCCGATATTGATTACCGCATCCACGCCTAGATAACCAAGTTTGCGGATCATCTCATCACTACGGTCAACCGTTGTCCAACTGCCGTCGGACTGGCGCATAGGCCATTCGAAGGGACCACCTTTATTGGTTGTGCCAAGTATGGTGCCACCCTGAATCTGCAGTCCTTCCACTGTTTTCTCGGTCAGTTCCACCACCTCGGTAGGCTCGCGCAACACACCGTTGAACGACTCGATGCAGCCTATTACCTCCCAATCTTTTTCTTGAGAAGCACGCTTGACAATGCCGCGAATCACGGCATTCAATCCCGGACAATCGCCGCCGCCAGTCAGAACCATTACTCTTTTAAGTGCCATAATTATATATATATATTATTGACAAACACAAAATTGTACATCAAGTACAACTTTGATAAAACGTACAAATATACAAATATTTTTTTATATATTGCATTTTCAAAATTCAATTTAGAATGTCAGAACTTGCAATCGAGGGCCGCTATTGCATCGCAACTAAGGGCGCAGCCTGAGCGAAGGTATGGCGAATGTATGGTGGTTATACTACGGCCATTATGGATGGACGTGGGAAACACGACCTTGATTCTAATTTAGAAAGCACAAGCCTAAGCGCGGCAATAAATAGGACGAATCCCGACGACAAACCGAAAAACAATACCTTTTATTTATCATTCTTCTTATTACAAAAAAAGTTGTATCTTTGCTGATACATTATTCCGCCCAAGACAACTTGCGTGGACAATATATAGTACTAAGAATCATTGATTAACGCAAAATAGTTATCAAAATTATGAAACTATCATTTTTAGGCGCAGCCCAAGAGGTGACGGGAAGCAAGCATCTTATCACCACCAAGAAAGGATTGAAAATATTGCTTGACTGCGGCATGTACCAAGGCAAAGGCATGGAAACCGACGAGATGAACCGTGACTTGGGATTCGACCCCGCAGAAATCGACTATTTGATTCTCTCCCATGCCCATATTGACCACTCTGGACTAATCCCTTATATCTATCGCCAAGGATTCCGCGGCACCGTGCTATGCACCCCTGCCACGCGCGACCTATGCGCCATCATGTTGGCTGACGCTGGACGTATCCAAGAAGCCGACGTACACCAGTTCAACAAGAAACGTAAAGCCCAGGGCGAAGAACCCGTAGAGCCCATCTACACCGAGAAAGAAGCACAAGAGTGCATGAGTTGCTTCATCAGCGTACCTTACCACAAACAGTTCAACATTGAAGGGGAAGTAACCGTGGAATTCTTTGATGCTGGCCATATTTTAGGCAGTGCCTGCGTCTATCTAGAAATCAAAGACGGTCGCCGAACTATCAAGCTGGGTTTCACAGGCGACATCGGCCGATACGACAAACACATCCTGCGCGACCCCGAGCCATTCCCCCAAGTGGATTATCTGATAATGGAATCCACCTATGGCGACCGCCTTCATACCACCCTCGACAATGCCGAGCAAGAGTTGCTGATGGCCGTACTAGACACCTGCACTAAAAAGAAAGGAAAACTCATCATCCCATCCTTCGCCATAGGTCGCGCACAAGAAATCATCTATGCGCTGGATCGCTTGAGTAATGCCGGATTACTACCCGACATCGACGTCTATGTGGACAGTCCCTTGAGCGTATCGGCCACTAACATCATGCGCATTCACCAAGAATGTTTTGGAGACCCCATCTTGGAATACATGAAACAGGATCCCGACCCATTTGGATTTGACCGTTTGCAGTACATTCAGTCCGTAGAAGCATCTAAGGCATTAAATATCAGACATAAGCCTTGCGTCATCATCTCTGCCTCTGGCATGATGGAAGCTGGGCGCGTGAAACACCATATCGCAAACCACATTGAAGACCCAAGCACCACCATCTTGTGCGTGGGATATTGCGAACCTAAAACTCTGGGTGCAAAAATAATGCGTGGAGATAGCGAAGTTTCTATCTTTGGACACATGTACAAGGTTCGCTCTGAATTACGCCGCATTGAGTCACTCTCTGGCCATGGCGACTACAACGAAATGATCAACTATATAGGTTGCCAAGAACAGCGCAAACTGAAAAAAATATTCTTGGTTCATGGCGAAGCTCAAACCCAAGAGCACTTCAAAGAAACGCTTAATAGCCAAGGTTGGAAACATGTAGTGATACCCGAGTTCCGTCAAGAAGTCGAACTCTAATGCAATTTTTGATTTGTAAATTAAAACCTTAAAAAATGCTCTCATTCATCATATCGATAATTGCCCTCCTCTTGGGGTACTTCTTATATTCCAAATTAATCGAACGTATCATCGAGGTAAATCCATCCGTGCAAACTCCCGCCGTGAGCCACCCTGACGGGGTGGACTACGTGCCTATGAAACCTTGGCGCATATACCTCATACAATTCCTCAACATTGCTGGAGTAGGCCCCATTTGCGGCGCCATAATGGGTGCACAATTTGGCACAGCCTCATTTTTGTGGATTGTTTTCGGATCCATATTTGCAGGAGCCGTGCACGATTTCATCGCTGGGTTCATTTCCATTCGAAAAGACGGAGCTTCGCTGCCCGAAATACACGGCGAATATTTGGGCAATGGAATGAAAACTTTTATGCGCATCTTCACCATTGTGCTGATGGTATTGGTTGGTGCTGTGTTTGTCAACACTCCTGCCGTATTGCTCAACGCCAACTTCACACCCGAATGGAACATCTTCATCTGGGTCGCCATCATCTTTGCCTATTATCTAATTGCCACCCTGTTACCCATCGACAAACTGATTGGTAAGATATACCCCATTTTTGGTATTCTGTTGCTGGCTATGGCCGCAGCTATTGTTGTGGCATTCATAGCTTTCAAGCCCCACATTCCCGAACTCTGGGACGGACTTCAAAATGCCCACCCCGACGCCGCCCACAACCCAATCTTTCCCATGATGTTTATCAGCATCGCATGTGGTGCCATCAGCGGATTCCACGCCACTCAATCACCTTTGATGGCACGCTGTATGACCAATGAGAAGCAAGCACGCCCAGTGTTCTACGGATCGATGATTACCGAAGGCATTGTAGCCCTTATTTGGGCTGCTGCTGCTGCATATTTCTTTGGTCCCGAAAGCCCTGTTGACACCACAGGCAAAGGAGGCCCCGCGATGGTGAGCATCATTGCCAACACATGGTTTCCTGGCATTATAGCGGTTATCTGTGTGCTCGGCGTCATCTCCGCCGCTATCACATCGGGTGACACGGCCCTGAGATCGGCACGCTTAATAGTAGCCGACTTCATGGGTTACGACCAAAAGCCTATCAAAAATCGGCTTTTTGTGGCCGTGCCCATTTTTGCTGCCACCGCTGGAATCTTGGTATATTCACTTCTCGATGCCAAGGGATTCGACGTCATCTGGCGATACTTTGCTTGGAGCAACCAGGTGCTGGCAACCGTCACATTGTGGACTCTTTCGGTATTCCTTTTAATCAAGCACAAGCCCTACATTATCACACTCATCCCCGCCATATTCATGACCATGGTTACTGGCTGTTTCCTCTTTGTGGCTGAGAAAGAAGGTTTGGGCACACTTCTCCCCCACTGGCTTGGATACACCATCGGCGGAGCCATCACTTTGGCCGTCACGATTATCTTTTTTGCCGCCACCCGCAAGCACAGAAAATCTTGTGAGAAATAGCACAACAAAAAAAATATTCATCTTGTGCAATAATATTAAATAAATAACGTTAATCAGCAAGTTTTAGAAATATAATATCATTAGATTAATGAAGACAAGAATTATCACCTTTGCACTTATGCTACTTGTGATGGGCAGCGCATTTGCAGGAAACAAGCCCCGCAAATCATCCCGCCAAGAGATGGGCATCAACGGCAATGCAGTCTATGTGATTGAATACACCTATGACATCCACGGCGGTCGCAATGGAGGTCGCCAACTTATCTGCATCGACTCTATCACCTTCGACAAGCGCGGAAACTTCCAAGACAAATATCGCACAAAGGATGGCGAATACACTTGGTACTCATACTATTTCGATGTTCATGGTTATGCTCTTGGTTGGAATGAATACAACCGTGCTAAGCAACTTACCGGACGTACCGCTTACCGCAACGACAAGAACGGCAATCGAGTGGAACGCACCGTTTACATGGCTGAACACATGACCAAGAAAGAGACCTCTCGTTACGACAACAACCGCCTCGTAGAAGAGCAATCCTTTGCCCCCGATGGAACCATGACCGAGCGCCGCGTGTACAAATACGATGCTGCTGGCAACAATACAGAGATGGAATTCTACGACCGCGATGGAGAACTCATGCAGCGCTACCACTACGAATACGACAGCCATGGAAACCGCACCGAATGGAGATTCTATGATGCCGACGACTTCCTCGTAGCTCTTACTTCATACTACTACGACGACCATGACAACCTCATTGAGTTATCCTCCTTCAACTACGACGAGCACCTCAACTGGAAGCACACCTATGTATTTGAATACGACGAAGACGACAACTGGGTGAGACAGACTATCTACCGCAACAACGTAGCTTACCAAGTAATTGAACGAGAAATCGCATTCCCCGTATATTGATTATAAGCAATAAAAATAACTAGGGCTTAAAGCTTGAGGTAATCAGGACTAACAATCTTCACCAAGCTTTAAGCCTTTTTTCTAATCCACAAAAAATACCATTATGAAAAAAGCAATCATTTATTCTGTATCCATTTTCAGCATCGCTATGGTTATCTGCGTATTCCTGGGTGGGAAATACTTAGTAAAAGCCAGAGGCCATGAGCGTACAATCTCTGTTGTGGGCAAAGCCGAACGCGACTTTGTATCCGACCTTATTGTATGGGATTTTTCCTACAATGTGCTCGATTCCGAAATGAAACAAGGATATGCTTCCATCAAAGAAATCAACAAAACCGTGTCCGACTATCTTGCAAGCAAAGGTGTTGATACAAAAGACATCCAGTTCCGCACTCTCGACTGCAACAAAGAGAACGAATACCATTACAATAATGGCAATTCCTATTACACATTCCTGGGATACCGTCTCAACCAATATGTGCGCATAGAATCCAACGATGTAGATAAAGTGGAAAAAATCTCTCGCGAAATGGCAGAACTACTCGACCGAGGAATCAACCTTGAAAGCAATTCCTTATCGTACTACTATACCAAACTTTCCGATCTCAAGATTGAAATGCTTTCCGAAGCATCCTCCGATGCACACAACCGAGCTGAGACCATCGCCAAAAGTGCTGGTTCACATCTGAGCGGCCTCAAAGAAGGCAACATGGGAGTGTTCCAAATCACCGCTCCAAATTCGGCTGACGAGGACTACACTTGGGGTGGCGCGTTCAACACTACTTCAAAAATCAAACGAGCCAGCATCAACATGCGACTCACTTATTATGTAAGATAATTCCCACTTTGTGAATAAGAAATACCTTCTATGGCTGTTCCTTGCCTTTTGCATTCATGGCTGGGGGCAGCCATTAACGTTTTCCGGCAACGACGTAGTGATACTCTTCGATAATGATGTTCACGGAGCTATCGAAGGCTATCCCAAAATGGCCAAAATAAAAGATAGTATTAGCGCTTTATGCCCTAACACCATTACCATTTCTTGCGGAGACTTCCTATCTGGCACACCACTTGGCACTTATTCAAAAGGGGGCTACATCATACGTCTAATGAACGCTGTGGGCTATGACATTATCACCCTGGGGAATCATGAATTTGACTATGGTATTCCTCAGTTGATGAACCGCATGAGGCAGCTAAATGCTACCACCATCTGCTGCAACTTTCTGCAAACAAACAATCGCAATATTTGCAGGAATGGAATTCAAAAAAAATATGGGGAACTCAAAGTGGCATTTATTGGTGTCACCACGCCACACGTACCCACTACTAGCACCCCACAACATTTTCAAGACTCTTCAGGCAATTGGCTCTACACCTTTGCACCAAACAACCTACATGAGATCATTCAACACAATATTGATGGGGAAAAAACGATGGGAGCAGATGTAGTAGTGCTGGTTTCGCATGTGGGCTCTTCTGATTTGCCAGAATTAATATCCAAAATCTCGGGTATTGATGTTGTACTTGACGGACACAGTCACGACATTATTCCTCATGCGACACTTAAAGACCGAGACGGCAAAGAGGTGATTTGGTGTTCAACAGGATCCCATTTCAAACACATCGGGCAAGTAGTAATCACACCTCAAGGAGAGATAAATACAACCCTCATAAACACCAATTCTATCCAAGCCACGAACCATCCTACATACGACACGCTAACCAAAATAAAACAAGAGTATGACTCCATTGGCAATCGGCATGTTGGATTCAGCGAATATACACTTTCACGAGACCCAACCAATCCCAACCATGCAGACTCTCCTGTGGGAAATTTCTTTGCAGATGCTTACCGCATCATGGCCAAAGCCGAGATTGGAGTGGCTAACGGAGGTGGACTACGGGCAGATTTACCTGAAGGAGAATTACTTTTTTACCACCTACATTCCATCACTCCTTTCAATAACAAACTAGCGGTAATCAGGGTTAGTGGCCAATGTTTGCTGGACGCATTGGAAATGGGATGCCACCAATGGCCCCAAAGTAGAGGTGCATTTCTCCAAGTGTCAGGCCTTAGATATCAGATAGACACAACTTTGGAGAAAAGTCCAACCATTCTAGACTCAAATGGAATTCTATTGAAGATAGAAGGGGCTCGCCGCATTTGCCATGCACAAGTGTTTGACACATCTATGCATCTGTGGACAGACATCGTCCCTCAGCAATATTACTCAATAGCCGGATCAGACTATGTACTTATTAAACACGGCGATGGGCACAACTTCTATGATGCACAGATCATTCAATCTGATGAAATGCTTGACGTACAAGTATTGGAAGAATACCTTCATAAGATGCTATGCGACCACATACCCGCAGAATACAAACACTCTATTGGGCGCATATACAAAACCGGAGCCCAAAGTCAATAACCAATAAAGCTGGGCAGATTGGTCTCTGCCCAGCTTTATAATAAGGGAAGTACTGATTACAGCTTCACAATTTCCTCTATAATATTGCGAATGAGACGATCCATCGTCAGATCATCACAATCATAATTATTGCACATTATCGCGAAAGAGAACATTTCATCATCATCGTTTGTGAAATAGCCCACAAAGTTTCGCACACCAGGCATAATACCGCTCTTTACTTTAAGTGAACAACCTCCAGGAATGTCCGGAATAACGGCATACTCTGGCATTTTTTGACTAATACCAAGAGCACTCGCAAAGTCCCAGAAGAAGGGCTGACGAGCCACAGCATCCAGAAACTGAGTGACAAAATAGGCCGACACATAATTGTTCCGCGACAGACCACTACCATCCACCATCTTTACATCTTTAGTGTTTAAATTGAGTTCTTTAAAATAGTCATAGAGGCTTTTTCTACCAGACTCGTAGCATCCATGACCATCGCGGATATAGCCAAGCAATTTAAACAAGCTTTCTGCCGCCAGAGTGCTATTTGTCTGGGTAGTAAGAGCTGTGATTGTAAAGAGGTTAAATGAAGTATCTATGCAGATTTTCTTAATCTGTTTAGGCATCTCAAAATCAGTTGAGGGCTCGCCCGTAACATAGATACCATGGCTACGAAGGTACTGAGTAAAGGCCTTTCCCATAAAAAGAGCTGGATGCGGGAGCGAGGCACGGAAATGCGTGTCAGCAGTTCCTAGCGGCACTACGCCACGACAAATACGGCCATCCTCATAAGGCGACCCGAAAAAGGTGACACTAAAAGAAGTATCACGAGACCCAGTAGTAAGATGATTTGCAATCTTGATTTCTGGGCTAATCGATGTGATAATGGCGGGATCGCCTACTCGGCGACCTGCCCTGACATGTACATCAACAGAGTTTTCATTATAATTAAGGCCACAAGCTCCGCTGCCGAGAGCATTACCAATATCAGACCATTGCCAAGATGGATGCATCATCTCATCCTCATAAAGGGTTGTATCAACATAAACACGGCCAGACACCTTGCGGATGCCCAACTTGCGCATATTGGCAGCCAAACGGTGGAAAGTAGAGTCCGTATGAGGGAAACGGTCGGAGCAGAAGAATGGATCGCCCGAACCCACAATAATCAAGTCGCCATTGAGGGTTCCTTGGTTGTCGATATTGCCCGAATAATAGAGGTAATTCTCGAAAGTGAATTTAGGGCCTAGATGCTTGTAAGCTGCTGCCGAAGTAAAAAGCTTGTTAATTGCAGCAGGCATCACAGCCAAATTCTCGTTTCTAGCATATACCAAACTATCTTTGGTAATATTGTGAATACATACCGAGAAGGCTGCATGTTTGACATCCTGACGGCGAGTGATGCGACGAACCACAAAATCCACCCGGTCAGTATTCTGAGCCCAAAGGGACATACCCGATAAGCCCAAGCATAAGAGAAGCAGAATCTTTCTGCAAGCGTTCATTGTGATAGTATTAGTTGATATTCAATGATTCGTTAATTTCTTCTATTCGGTTGAGTACCTGTTCGCGGCCATAGTGCGAAACAGAAGATGTAAGAAGCATCTCAGGCAAATCCTCCCACGTCTCAGCCAAAGTACGCTTATAATTGGTGACCGTTGCAGCCACATCGCGTTGCTTCTGTTTATCAATCTTCGTGAAAATAATACTCAGCGGAACACCATTCATGCCTAGGAAATTGATAAATTCCAAATCAATTTTTTGGGGCGGGATACGACTGTCCACCAGCACAAACACATTGATGAGAGCTTCGCGGTTCAGGAGATAATCAGTTATCATCTTTTGCCACTTCTCACGAGAGGTTTTGGAAGTCCGGGCATATCCATAGCCAGGCAAATCCACCAAATACCATTTCTGATTGATCAAAAAATGGTTGATAAGCTGGGTCTTACCCGGACGCACACTGGTTTTAGCCAAACCTTTATTGTTGGTGAGCATATTAATGAGGGATGATTTTCCCACATTGCTCCTGCCAATAAAGGCATACTCCGGCAATCCCGTGTCGGGGCATTTACGATAGTCTGTATTGCTTACTACAAATTCGGCACTCTTTACATCCATCTTTTCGACTTAATCAGTATCTGTGATTACTTATTACTATTACGGTAACGTTGACGCATTTTCCTGCGTTGAAGACGAACATCTTTGGCTGCCTGCTGTTTAAGCATACGCAGGCGCTTGAGCTCGGCACGTTCGCTTTCGTCAATCTTCTTCCACCAAGGCATCCGCTTCATGTTGATACGGAAGAGACGGATGCGATCAAGCACTTGGTTGCGTGTATCATATGACTCCATATATCGGGCACGCTTTTCTGGAATAATATCGTTGATGGTTACCAAGATACCCGTTTCATCGGTATCGCCAAACTCTTTATTCATAGCCGTGCCAAAGGAGCGCATAGTTGGAGATAGACCCATATAGGCATTGATCATAGCTGGCACATAGCTGCCCAACTCTCGCACACTACGTACTAGTATTTGATAGTCTTCTTTATAATTACGACCATTAAAAAGGGCATGGAGCTTATTCAAATCTGTCTCAATTGGCAGTTTCTCGTATGGCCACACCAAGCCATCGCGGTCGGGGAAATGCTTTTGCATGAAGAACAGGATGAAATCTTTGGCCTGGCGATTCATCTGAGGATACATGGTTATCTTGCCAAAGAAATAGCGAGTTTCTGGAATCTCCAATGCAATAGCACCCAAACCATCCCATAAGTTGTCAAGTGAATAAAGGCCTTTACGGAGATTGTTTCCTGGTTGATAATCGGGTTGCACAAAAGCACGACCGAGTTCAACTGTATATGGAAGATAATTGTTGACAAAATCTTCGGAATACTGAAACAACTCAGCTGTGGGTGTAGCAATAGGGCCATCATCCAAATGCATCATGTTGCTACCATGTATGAAACGATATCCGCCTACGATTTCCTCGTCTTCGGGGCTCCATACAAAAAGTTGCTTGAAGCAATAAGGCTCGGGGAGCGTATCGAACTGGTCGATATCGCAATCCTTGCCTGTTCCACCGCCATCAAGGGCAAAACTGAGTTCGCGAAGGCGTCCAATCTCGCGCATAATGTTGGGTGAAAGGTGCGCCGTGGTGATATAGATTTCTTTATTGCCGCAATTGGTCTTTCGAAGGAAATTACGATGTTTGAGCTCAGAACGGATGAGCTCTCTGGGAACCTTGGGGATAATGTATGAAGTGTCAATCATATTGTTGATTTTCAGTAATGAGGAATGGATTATCTGTAATTATGCTATAAATTCAGCCCGAGGATTATCCTTGAGGCGATAACAATGGTCTTGCAGCAGTTGAGCCCACTCTTTTGCTGTATGTCGTTGGTCAAAAGTGTCGTAGGGGATTGGCCGACCTACGATGAGGTGCACCTTCTTGCCTCGTTGGGCAAACATCTCGCTAGGGAGAAGAGCCATTTCAAAATTGAACTTCACACCCAGCCACTGGCGGAAACGAGCAATGTTATAAAAGCGTTTACGATTATTTGCATCGAAATAAAAAGGCACAATATCGCGCTGATAACGAATAGCCTTCTTCACGAAAGTGGGCTTCCATTCTAAATCGCGGATGCCACCACCCTTCTGCTTACGCGAGCAAAGGCCTGCTGGGAAATAAAGAAGTGCATTTTCGCCACCAAAAGCAGCTTCCAGCATACCCGCATTGGCCGAAGTGCGATGGACTTTATCAATCGGAATGAAAAGCGGAGCCAATGCCGGAAGGTGAAGCAGAAAATCATTAACGGGGAACTTTATGTCCTTACGATAACGCCCAATTGCACCCATTAGCACCAATCCATCAGGCCCGCCAAGAGGATGATTGCCCGCAATGATGGGATAGCCTTCGGTAGGGATATTTTCTGGGTTTGTCACTTCCACTTTTATGTCGAGATCTTCATTGTGAGAATCGCCCAATATAGCGTCCACAAAGTCCAGTCCGAACTTATGGCGATAGCGATAAATACCAGAATTGATTTCTGGAAGGTGCAACAATCGTTCCATGAGTCCCACCAATAGACGCGGAAGTTTAACGTTCTTCTTGGATAGAATATTTTGAATATCAAGAAATTTCTCTGATATTGATTCGGGGTCGATATGATCGTATGTTTGCATCTGGCTCCATTATTATGAGTTTGCAAAGATACGAAAAAAAATTTAATACTTTAGCAATTTATTATATATTGTTGATTATTGGTAAAGTTCACTCTTCTTTTCTAGTGTGGGTGCATGCGGCAAAAGGCAACACACCTAGACTGCTTTAACCGATTTCATAAAGTCATAAAAAAAGACGCCCATAGTAGGGCGCCTTTTCGGTTAGGTCTTATATACCATCATTTGATTTCAATCCGTTGAAGGAGATTCTGCTTCTCCTGTTCGGTGAATTTGGGCAACGTGATGATGAGAATGCCGTTTTCAACGTTAGCTGAGATAGCCTCTTTTTTCACATTGTCGGGGAGCGATAGCAGTTTCTTGAACTGCAGCTGGCTGAATTCACGGCGAATGTAGCGGCGATTGGGTTGTTCGTTTTCTTCTTTCTGTTCGTGCTGTGCCAACTCCACAATCAGCGTATTGTCGCTATCTATGCTCAGACGCAAATCGTCTTTGCTGAGCCCCGGCACAAGCAGTTCAAGTTGATAGTCGGTTTCCGACTCGCTCACGTTCATCTTTGGGGTTGCGTGCGCTTCAGTCACTTCGTTGCTCCAGGTGTTCCAATTCAGCAATTCATTAAGCAATGAAGGCATTACATCTTGATTTCTTTTAGCTACTAACATTTTATTAATCTCCTATTTTTTGTTTTGTTTATTATTTTTTTGTCTTTGGCTTTTGTCTCAACCGCCGACGCCCTATATATTATCAAGCACCATGCCGCCATCTTTTCCCTGTCAAAATTACCGATTGTGAGTTATTTTAACCAATCCGATATTGCCAAAATTACCGAACTTAGATAAAGCCGAGCCATCACGATAGCTATATCCTCACATTTTAGGTCCCTAATAATGACGTGCCGAGAAAGGGGAAACGTTATTATTTTGCTACACAAGAAGGACTTTGGGCCTAATGACGACAATTTTTAATTGGCGGCTAGACAAGGAATCCATAACTGATGCCAAGCAAAACACCTAGCATCTGCCCCCAAACACAGCCCAAGTTAAGGCCTCCTTGGATCATAAGTTAAGCCAACCCGCAGCCATAAGTTAAGGCTTGCCTTGGTCTTAACTTACGCCTCGCCTCAGTCCTAAGTAATGACGAGAAGCGGCTTATCCCAACCCTCAAACCAACCCGCGCCATCGCAATAAATATAATTTGATAACAAAGCACATACAGAATTGTTTGTTGGTTATTCACTTTTCCTCAGCAGATATATGGTTTACGTTCGTCAGGTATATGGTTCCTCGTCGTCAGATATATATCTCCCGACCATCGAGATATATGGTTGCTGCGCGTTAAAGATTATATCTATCTTAAATCACAACGAACCAATAATTATTCGTATCTTTGCAAACTATTCAAACTAAAGAAAAATGAAAAGGAACAATTATTATTCGGCATTAATTGCCTTACTAACGCTCGCAATGCTAGGCTCATGCCAACGCGAGAAAACCACTTATATAGTAGAATATGAGTATGACAACACAGATATGAAAACTGAGTTGATGAAAGTATTTGAGTGCGATTCTCAAGGTTTGGCCAACGGCAAATGGCGCGCCAGCCACCATAGCTACGACACCATCAACACCTCCGAAGGCCAGCGAATAATAGCAAGCGGCAAAGTGGACGAAGTGGCAAGAGAGGGGTGCACAACCTTGGAAGTGTTTGCTGAGAACTTTGGAGGCTCCAACACCTGGGAACTGGACACCATCTTCGAGCTAAAAATAAACGAAGAGAACCACTTCTATATCAATTCTGATATGAAATGGAAGAAACGATAAATGGGCAAAAGTGATCATCCACACCTTTTGACTTTTACCACAAAACTAAGAAAGGCGGCAACCTTGCGGTTGCCGCCTTTCTTTTCGCCCAAATCCACTAGAACTTGAAAAGTTGATTATACTTATATTCTGTGATAGTGGTTCCGGGACCCAAAATATTGGCTAGTTCTTTCACTTTAAATCGTTTTGCATTGCCCGATATCACCACAGTAATGGGACGACCCTTGATGTACTTGGCATGGAAAGCCTGCAAGTCTTCAATCGTGAGTTTGCTGATTTTGTTGGTAATCTCGGCACGGCGGTCGGTTTTCCAACCTTCATGTTCCATGGCGTTGAAAACAAAATCGGGCAAATTGCGGAAAGTAAGATAAGAGCTATTGCGAGCTGTCACCTGATGCTCAGCAGCAGGAGCAAACTTGTCGGGGCGGACAGGGAAATTCACCATAAGGTCTTTCATGGCCTGCACACCATCGTTGGTCTTGTCGCATTGGGTACCTAAGAAGCAGTACTGCATGGCTGGGTTGAGGTTACGGGTATCACAACGGAAATGGCCGTAGGTAGAATAGCCCAGCGAACGGAACTCGCGAATTTCTTGAAACACCACACTATTCATTCCGCTTCCAAAATATTCATTATAAAGATTAGCAACAGCAACATCAGCAGTATCAAAGTCAATTGATGTTTGCATGAAAGCAATGTCGGACTGAAGGAATTTCTTGTTGTGAGCATAGATAATACGAGAATTAGGAGCAGACAATTCTTTGCGATCACGGAAACCGACCACTTCCACATCGTCGCGAACCAAACCATGCTGACGAATCTTTGCGCAAAGATCCTCTGGAGAGGTGTTGCCCACAAAGGTAGCATGTCCATTGCGGCCAAATATCTTCAACACCTTGGCATGCAAACTCTCGCCCGTGCAAGAAGCAAGTTCTTTATAGCTCATACGGTTGAGTGCTCTAGATTGCTGCCCGTAACTGACAATCTCGGACAAGGCATCAAACCATTCATCAGAAGAAGATTTAGAAGCCTTCTTCTCTGTTTTAATGCCTTCAACCAGTTTGCCAATCTGTTTGGAATCATGCGTGGGGTTGAACATCATTTCAGTAGCAATAGATAGTATGGTATCAATATTCTCTTCCAAGCCCGAAATCACAATGGCAGAACTGCTCATGCCAGCAGAAAAATACACACTACCGCCAAACTGATCAAGAAGTTGATTGAGCTGCTGAGGATCCATACCTGCTGCACCAACAGCACTCATATATTGATCTGCATAAGGCAGATTGGGGTCATCCAAGACGCCATAATTGTAATGGAGTTTAAGCTCGAAAAGGCCGTTCTTGGGATTATTCACGCTATAGAGTTTGGTGCTGGGCGAAAGCTGCGTGATGGCAACATCTTTCTCGAAGTCGATACGCTGAGGCTGAATAGGATCTGGCTGGCTAGCAAAAATCATTTTAGCAAAAACGGATTGTTCGCCTTGATTCTGTGCTTCCAGGTGATCCCAGGCGGGCTTCACAGCTTCGTCGTGCTTGGGGAACCCCATCTTGGAGCGGACAATGGTGCAATGGTTGCGGTTGAAATATTTATTGGCCACTTCAATAATTTCGTCGCGAGTAAGGTTTTTCCAACGCTCGCCGTCGCGCAGCCATTGTTCATAGCTGCTGCCTTCCATCTCCAGTTGCAGAAGGAGTTGAGAAATGCTGGAGATACCCTCTATACGACGTTGGAGGCTCACCAATGCGGAGTTCTTAACACTCTGCAACAGTTCGTCGGAGAAAGCACCCTGCTTGATGCTGTCAATACAATCCCACACAATTTGTTCAGCAGCCTCATGGCTTTGACCAATAAGGTTGGGCACGTAAAGAACCACATTGGTGCCAGCATCCTCCAACTCAAGAGGCATAAGCTCGGCAGCAAAAAGGCGTCCATCGGTCACAGCCTTATCCAGCAATCCGCTGCCGCCGCCCAAAATGCTTGCAAGCATACCCAAGGGAAGGCAGTCGGGGTCGGAATTCTTGACACCCGGGAAACTAATGATACCCATCTTGATGGGAGTTTGGTTCACCTCCACAATTCGCTGTTGGTCGAAAGTAGGCAGCTTGTAGGCTGGCTGCTGGGGGAGCGGAGCACTACGCCAAGTGGAGAATTTCTGGGCAATGAGTTTTTTTGTTTCAGCGGTATTGAAGTCACCCACCAAGATGAGCACCATATTGTTGGCCACATAGTATTTCTGGAAGAACTCTTCCATCTTACTCGGCTGTGGGTTTTTGAGGTGTTCGCCCAAGCCTATCACATCACGGCTGTAGGGGTGCTCGCCAAAAGCCTCTTTTAAGATATTGGTTCTAAAGTCGTAGCCCATCTGATTCTCATACATGTTTTTCTCCTCATACACGGCTTCCAACTCCGACTGGAAAAGACGAAAAATAGGACGACGGAAACGCTCCACATACACATCCATCCAGTTGTTGAGTTGGTTAGATGGCAGGGTGTTGTAATAGACCGTGTAGTCATAACTGGTTCCCGCATTGAGGCCCGTGCAGCCCATCTTCTGCAATATGGCGTCAACCTCGTTGGGTATTGCATACTTGGAAGCAGCAATATTGAGTCGATTGATCTCAAGCTGGATGGCCTGGCGTTCGGCAGGATTCTTGGTGGCGTGCAGGCGGTCGTAGGCTTCGGAGATGGAGTCAAGATAAACCTTCTCGGCTTTCCAGTTAATGGTGCCAATTTGGTCGGTACCTTTGAACATGATGTGCTCAAAATAGTGAGCCACACCAGTAAAGTTTGGATCCTCGTTCTTGCTGCCAGCATGAACCATCACACACCCATACACCTTGGGCTGGCTGTGCTCTTCGCAAAGGATCACCTTAAGACCATTGTCCAGGTGGTAGGTTTCCACCTTCAACGGCTGCTGAGCCCACAGACTCACTACTGCAGCCAGCATCAATGATAGAAATAATGTCTTCTTCATGTTTTGTATAATATTAATTGGTATTTATCAACTAACGATAATAACTCGAATCCTCTCGGTTTATTATCTTTTCAATCATCCTGGAGCTGACGAAGGTCGTCAATGGTTATGCCCAGCAATTTCATCCGTTGAAAGAAGTAGGGCAGCTCCTCGGAGATAAAGTGTTGGCGGTTCAAGGCCAAGATGCGCTCTTTGGCATCAGCCGACACAAAGTATCCCACGCCTCGACGGTTGTAAATGATACCTGACTGCTGCAGATGATCAAATGTGCGCATCACAGTATTGGGGTTCACACCCAACGAACCTGCCACTTCGCGCACCGAGGGAATCCGCTCATCCACAGCCCACTCGCCAGCCATAATTCGCTGACTCATCGTATCTGCTATCTGCAAATATATTGGTTTCTGCTTATTAAAATCCATAATTCATACAATCGCAAAAGTAATCCACTTGTATGTTACTCGATACTATTGGCAACGACATTTCTTTCTTGCCGTTGCCAATCGCATACTTGTTGCATTCATGATTGGTTATTCAAAGCGCACATCTCCGTCTATGGCTTTCACATCCACCACGCATTCGTAAACTCCCCTCACAACAATATCTCCACTAACAGTATTGGCACTTATTGCATCGCAACCAACAATATTCTTCAGAAACACGTCGCCGCTAATATTATCAACCGACAGTTTCTTGCATCGAGCATCCAATATCTCTACATCGCCACTAACGGAGGTCAGCTCGGCTTTGTCAAATTCGCCTTCCTCGATATCCGAATCACCAGATACAACATTAATCTTCAACTGTCCACAATTCATATTCGACAATTTGACATCAGAATCCACACCATTGATATAAATGCGATCCAACTTGACCTTTGCCGGTACCCGCACAATTAGTTCCTTTTCACAGTTTTCATCGGAGAATGGCACCTCGCCCGGGCGACAGAAACGTACCTGCAGTTTGCCATCGGAATCAAGCTTGCGGCACATCTGCTGGATACTGTCCAACACATCATGTCCTTCATTCGATTCTACCAACTGCACTTCTTGTCCATCCCAGCTTTGCAAAACCACGTTGCCAAACAGCCAATCAATATCAAGCGACCGCACAGGCTCGGAAAGCGTACCGCCGCCTAGCACATAGGATTGGGCATCATAGTCGTCAATCGAATATTCTATGCCAGTAAAATGCGTATCACCTCGCTCCGAATCCGAATTGTAAACAACCCTCACGCAGCTCTCCAACCCCAGCATCAAGGCCAAGGAAGCCATCAAATAAAACACAACATTTTTCATAATTCCAACTACAATATTTTATTTTTAATAAGTCATCTTTTTGATTCTGTGTCCGCTCCACCAAATCAACAGAGCCGAAAACACCATATTGGCTCCGATATTTGCCCATATAATGTTCTTCACCAGTAGTGCCGGATCAGCATCACTCAATCGAATCACCCATTCTTCCAAAGAGCCATTTATTAAGCCTAAAGAAATCAATGGAGTTACCACTATCTGTAAAGCAAAAGAAATAATCCATACCCAAAGTATTGTCTTCCAAAACTTATGTTTCTTGAAGATAGTATTCGTAAAGATGAAGGTTGACGACATACAAATCAGTTCCGACACGAAAAGCATAAGCCACATGCTAGGACTGAGCAAAATGTCCAGTAACGCATCACTATCCACCTGAGCAGGGTCCAGAGTGATAACAGGATTCCATACCCACTCTTTATAAGGGCCAAAGGGCAGAATCGTAAGGATTGTATCTGCCACCAATCCACCCACCAAGATCATCAATGGGCACACCACAATGCACATGAGCAGCATGCTCAAGTATTTTTCCAACTTCGAAGCTGGCAACATGGCAAAATACACACCCTCCTTGGGTCGATTGCAGCTGCCATACAAGCTCGAAGGAGCCAATATCGAGGCGAGGACAGACATACTCAACATCACCCCCCAGCGGAAGAAAGGATTAATATCGCTAATATAAGTCATATTATTGATAATACTCCAGAAAATCCATACTGCCAGAGGCATCAATGCCAGAATGAGCATCGTAACGCCAAAACGATGCCAAATATCCATTATATCTTTGCGGACAAGGTTTCCGAAACGGGTCCAATCAAATGTATTATTCATTATATATTGTTTTATATTGTTGATTACTACTTATGGCTGATTTCTATTCTTAATTATTTTCAAACAACCTTTTGATTGTCTCGCGGTTGCGCAAAACAGCATTGAACAATCCCTCGATATTCACTTGAGTCTCGCGACCATCATGGTTTACGCACACATTCAGGCACCCGCCAGGCAATTGCTCGGAGTACAACGCCTGTGGATTGGGCGACAAATCATAATCGAAACTGAGCTTGCGAGTGATGGTGTCGATATCGGCGTTTAGCAACACATCATCTTGGGTGAGAATGATGATGGGATCAATCAAATTCTCCACATCTTTCACCTGATGGGTGGAAATGATGATGGTGGTACCCTCGGACACACGCTTGGACAACAAGGTGCGGAAGTCGGCTTTCGAAGGAATGTCCAAGCCGTTGGTAGGCTCGTCCAGCAGCACATAATCAGTACCCAAAGAAAGCGCACAAGCGATGAGCGACTTTTTCTGCTGACCATAGCTCATCTCTTTAAATTTGCGTTCGGGGTCAACCTCCATCTCTTGCATCAGATGAAGGAATGTGCCATAAGCATAGTTGGGATAGAAAGGGGCTAATTCATTTATATATTGCATGGGAGAGGCATAATCGGGCAACTGAACCGCATCGGGCAGAAATACCAGATTCTCCAAAAACTGGGGCTCACGCTCAAAACTGACGCGACCATCCACCATGCAAGAGCCCATCTGAGGGCGTTGAAGGCCACTAATGATTTTCAAAAGGGTGGTCTTGCCCACTCCGTTTTCGCCCAAAAGTCCGTAGATACTCCCCTTTTCAAATGTCATGCTGATGTTGTGAAAAACAGGAGTCTTTTTGTACCCAAAGTCCAAATTCTTTATTTCAATCATATTTTGTTGTTTTTTTGCTTATTTTCTGCTCACAATCGTCATAGTGTATTAGCTTACTAAGACACTGCAAATATACAACCATTTTTTCAATCAGCAAGAAAAAAGTTAGACATATCCCTCTTTTAAAACGCACACGAACCGCAGCACGACACATAATCACACTATTCTACAATCACTTATAATACGAACAATAACAAGAAAAAAATTCAACCAACATACCCAATAAACGGATAACTATTGCCATTTTCAGCCATCAAAAACACAAAATTCGACACATTAAGCCTAGTGTATTAGTGCAATAATACACCTATTTTCTACCAACAAAGTGCCTCCCATCATGTTACCTTATTGACGAGACACAAAGGCCCTAGTAACAAACCTATACTTTAGCACCCTCAACCCAATACTTTAGCACCCGCTAACCTATACTTTAGCCTCTGCCAAACATTACCCCACACTTCACATTCTTTTTGCCCTACCCTAAAACTCATCTTATCCCTACCCATAAACAACTTTCACCCCTACCCATGAATACCTTTTATCCCTACCCTACGATAAAACTTATCCTTGCTTACGATAAAGCTCACCCCTACCCTACGATTGGAGATGGCCGAAACAGGCATTGCCCGACTAAGGTTCCTATGAGTCGCGCCCACATATAAACAAAGCGAGCCGAGGCAAAGACCTCGACTCGCTTATGAAGATCTACTATTCTAAATGGAATTAGAAGGAGTAGCGAACGTGCAGGAGAATGCTCCAAGTGGAAACGAAGTTGTTGTAGCTGTTCCAAGTGGGTTCGGTGAATTTGTACAGGCCAGCTTTGTAGGAGAGGATGTTCTCGCTGCTGAGCTGCTTGTAAACGCCCCAACTGCTGTTGAAGAGGTTGAGCAGATTGTTGACATCGGCACCCACTTCAAGAGTGGTCTGGCGACCACCGAGGTTGAAGTAGAATTCCTGATCAACTTTGAAGTTGATGCGGTTGACCCAAGGAGCGATGGCACCATTGCGCTTGCTGTACTCACCACGATGTGTGCTGAGGTAGCTGTCGCCGCTGATGAATGCTTCGTAAGCATCGCGGTTTTCATCGGAAGCGAAAGGCATGGCGGCCAGTTCTTCGGCGGTGGGGATGTAAACGAGGTTGGAAGCGCTAATGCTGGTGCTCTGGTCGGTGGTCATAGTGTAGGAATAGCGAGCCTGGGTGTAGCTGCCCACGTAGCAGAGGTTGGTACCTTCGTAGAAGAGACCGAGCTTGGTGGCGGTACGAGGACCTTCATAGATGGTGTAGCTTGCGTTGGCAATCAGGCGGTTGGGGGTAACATAGTAGGAGTAGCCAAGTTCAGGGCTGTTGTCGCCATGTACGTTGGTGATCTGAGCGAGGTTGTAAACCTGGTCGCCAGCACCATCGGTAGCAGAGACGGAGAAGCTATGGGTGTAAGCAGCCATGAGGTCGAGGCCATTGAAGTTCTTGGAGAGCTGAGCGGTAAGTGAGAAATACTGGCCGTGGATGTCTTTTGCATTGTGCATGTAGTAGCCACTCATCTTGCCGTTGTTCATGTTCTTGATGTTTTCGCTAGCATAAGCTGCGCGTTTCTCGGGTTCGCCGGGGAGAGCCACAGAGTCGGCAAGTTTATAGCCGAGGGTAGAAGCCACAACCTCGTTGAAGTTGTAGGAGTAGATGCCTTCGAGGGTACCTTTGATGCCGAAGGGGAGCTTCACGTCAACAGCAGCGGAGGTCTTCCAGCTGGTGGGCATGCGAAGGTCTTTGGCAAGGATAGTGGTGGAGGTGGGAGCAGCCAAATCCTGTTTTACGAAAGGATCGTTGGCATAGATGCTGTTGATGATGTCGGTACGGTCGGCTGCGAAAGGCATGACGGCGGAACCGGTGGAGAGGTTGGCAATGTACTGATACTGGAGAACATTGGCATTACCTGCTGCGCTCACAATCCACACATTGGGGATACGGCCGGTGAAGAGACCAGTACCACCACGAACAACCACTTTGCGGTTTTTGGTCACATCCCAGTTGAAACCAAGGCGAGGAGAAACGTTGACGGTAAGACCGGGAAGGTCAGCTGTGCTCAAGCCTGCAAAAGAGCTCTCGGGGTTGGCAGCTGCCACAGCCTCGAAATCCTTGTTGAGGTTGTCGTTGGGGAAAGAGATGATGGGCATCTCAAGACGGAGACCTGCGGTGAGTTTGAAATATTTGCTGAACTCGATTTCGTCCTGGCCATAGATGGAAGCCTGCATATAGTCGTAGGTGGGATAGAGGGTCTCGGTAGGATCGTCGCTATTGGCGTGGGTGATCATGAAGGAGAGAGGAGCGGCATTGTTGACAAAGCTGTTCCAGCTGTCGAAGATGTACCAGCCAGCACCACCCTGCATGAAGCCGTTGACAATACGGTTGAACTCAAACTGAGCACCACCAATGAAGGTGTGACGGCCAGTAGTATAGGTAACTTCGTCGGTAACGTTGATGGTGTTCACACGGCGGAGGTTGCTATAGGTGAAGGGGTCGATACCGAAGGTGGTGTAGATAGCATACTGGGTCTCGGTGTTGGCATCGGTATAGGGCTCGAGAATATCCACGCAGGGGAACACGTCGCCATAATGGCTGCGGGGTTCGTTCTGGTAGGACCAAGTGGCACGGAGAGCGTTAGCACCCTTGCCACCAAAGAGACGGCTGTTCAACTCAGCTGCCACAGAGGTGAAGTTCTGCTCCTGATAGTAGCGAGCGGACTCAAAGAAGAGAGCATAATCGCTCTGACGGCCCTGAGAGTTGCGGTTGAAGGTGTAGTTGGTGCCGCCAATATTTACGGTAGTATTGGTGCCGCCGATGGGGCTCATGGAGCTGGAGGGCATATTAGAACCGTAAGTGTGGGTGTGGCTGAAACGGATGTTGAACTTATTGTTGGGGTTGATGTTCCAGTCCAAACGAGCAAGGAGTTTGTAGTCGGGAGTGGAGAGGGAGTAGTCCTGATAACGGCCGGGATCATAGCCATAGGTGGACATGAGGTGATCTCTGATAGCGTCCATCTGGCCCTCGGTGGGACGGTTGAAGCTGGTGCTGCCGCCAAATTCGTCGGAGTCGCTGGTGCGAGCGCGGCGAGTGCTGCCGGCCACATCGTCCATGGTGTATTCAGCATTCAAGAAGAAGAAGAGTTTGTCCTTGATAATGGGGCCGCTGAGGGTCATGCCAAGCACATTGTTGAGCACTTTGCTGTTGGCCATTTCGTTGGTGTCAACTTTGATACCACGGGTTGCGCTGCTGGTGTAGTAGTCATAGACAGATGCGTGCCATTCGTTGGAGCCCTGCTTGGTGACCACATTGATGGCACCACCTTGGAAACCGCTCTGACGAACATCAAAGGGAGTGAGGTTGATAGAAATCTGGTCGATAGCGTCAAGCGAGATGGGGCTGCCGCCGCCAGGGAGGTTGGAGCCGATACCGAAAGCGTTGTTGAAGGATGCACCATCAACAGTAACGGTAGAGCCACGATAGTTGCCGCCGCCAGCCGCAAAACCGCCACCAGTAACAGATGCCTGAGGGGTGAGCTTCATGACATCGTTCATGCTACGAGAGGTGGTGGGCATTTTTTCGATTGCCAAATTGCCCACATGGGTGCCAGCACCAGAGTTTTCAACATTCATGTTGCTGTTCAAACCTTCTGCGGTTACCACAACTTCTTCAAGCACGTTGGCCACAATCTTCAGCACGGGGTCAACCACAACGGTTGAAGCCAAAGGAGCCTTAACGTCCTTGATGACGAGGGTTTGGTGTCCCATCATCTCCACCTTGAGGGTGTAGGGGCCGCCGGCCACCACGCCGTTGATGCGGTAAGAACCATCCTTGTTGGTGAAGGCGTGATAAACGATGCCCGAAGGGGTGTAGATGGCTGTGATCATTGCATCTTGCAATGCGCCATCAGCATCGGTCACATGTCCTGCAATGGACGAGGTTGTCGATTGAGCCATGGCTGTGGTGGACAGCAACAAGCCGAAAACGACAACGAGAAAACTTTTAAGAGTCTTACTCATAATCATGTGTTTTTTAGGTTAATAATTATTATTTTGATTTTTTCTTGATTTACGCATTTACTTGCTCCGAGTTTCGCTCTTTGAAAAGGACGGCAAACAGCAGAGTCACGACCATGGCATAAGCTGCAAAGATGAGCCAAGCCGTGCTCCACGAAGGCGAATCAGAACCATAGACAAAATGGTTGACAACCATGCCTGCCGCCCAAGTGCCGAAGGTGGCACCCAAGCCGTTGGTCATAAGCATGAACAACCCTTGCGCCGAAGAGCGCATCTTGGAATCCGTGTTTTGGTCAACATAAAGCGAACCGGAGATATTGAAGAAATCGAATGCCACACCATAAACGACACAGCTCAACATCAGCATCCACAATCCGCTGCCCGTGTCGCCCAAGCCGAAGAGGCCGAACCTGAGCACCCATGCAAACATCGACATCAACATCACTTTCTTGATTCCAAATTTCTTCATGCAGAAGGGGATGAGCAGGATGCAGAGCGTCTCAGATATCTGGCTTAGCGATATCAAAGCGTTGGCATTGTGAGCGCCCCAAGTGTTGGCAAATTCGGGCACAGATTCAAAATGGGTGATAAACGAGTTGGCATAGCCGTTGGTGATTTGGAGAGAGGCACCCAAAAACATGGAAAAGATGAAGAATATGGCAAACCGGGGCTCGCGGAAAAGCTTGAAAGCGTTGAGTCCCAAAGTCTCGGCAAACGATTGTCCCTTTACCCCCCTACCATTACAAGGGCAGTTTGGCATGGTCAAAGCATAGACACACAACACCAAACTCAATGCTCCAGAAAGGAAAAACTGCTCATAAGAGTGCTGGAATTGCACCCCTTGTCCATTCTTGATGAAATTGACGGCCAACATGCAGCAGATGAAACCGATGGTGCCAAACACACGAATGGGAGGGAAATGCTTGACCGGATCCAGCTGCGATTTCTCAAGCGCGTTATACGCCACAGAATTGGAGATAGCAATAGTGGGCATGTAGAATGTGACGCTAACTGTGTACAACAGGAAGAATGTGCCAAACTGAATAGCCTCACCAGTTGCCATAGCATACACCCCAGCACCTATCATAAAGAGGCCTGCCAAGGCGTGGCTGAGCGAGAGCACTCGTTGAGCAGGCATCACCTTATCTGCAAAGATACCCATGATAGCCGGCATGAAAATGGAAACTATGCCCTGGATGGCAAAGAAGAGCCATATTTTCTCTCCCAAACCAACCTGTGCCAGATAACCTCCCATGGAGGTGAGATATGCACCCCACACACCAAATTGGAGGAAATTCATCAGAATCAGACGTGGTTTTATACTCATGACATTAACATATTATAAAATGCAAAAATACAAAAAAAATCTTAAAAAACAAGTTTCATATTATTAGTCTTATCATAAGTATAATAATAGCAACCACATGCAATCGCACAACGCCACCTCCGCACCCCAGCATTAGGCGTGCAGACCTATGTCAATTCACAAAAAAAGCAGCTGGCTACTGTCCAAGGACAACAATTTCGCTCACGCAGAGGAGGTTGGATTTAGCGCCTGGAGTCTGCTCCATGATTTGGAGGTGGATTTCGCTAATTTTGGGAGAACCATATTCGCCACTATAGGGGTAATGGTAAGGTCCTTCGGGAAGTCGGACATTCGTCTCATCGGAAAGGGGTATTTCTATGGCGTTTCTTTCGCGTGTGAGGGTTGTCAGGTTGAGCGGATATTCCGTGGAGGTTTTCAGCGGATTGTAGGCTTTGTGGTTTGTTGCCCAAGGAAATGCTTCTTTGAGCGGTTTGCCATTTTCATCAAACACCACCATCTTGATTGATGCGATGCGGCCGTTGTTAACCCATGTGTCGCGGTTTTTGGCATATCCGCCAACAATTACCAGTCCCGAGAGCACTTGAGGCTCACGCAGTTTGATGCAGATGTGGGTGCGACCTTTGCCGTCGGGGTGGATGACAGCCGCGGTGGCCACATTGGTGTCGGAGAGGTTGGTGATGGGGTACTGGGCGTCTGCGCAGCTGAGCGACAGCACGTAATTGTCTGGCGAGAGTCGTCGTTTTCGGTAGTTGTGCCAGTTACGCCGCCAATATGGAAATCTTATATCCAAGGGCTGGGCGCTGGCCAGGTCGAAGTTGTCGGCCGTGTATTGCCAGTCGTCGCCGACAAATGCCGTCTTTATAAAGTTGTAGTTCTTATCGTAAACTCCGCTGTTGCCCGCAACGCAAAGGTGTGTGTGGCAGTTGATTTCTATGTGGTTGGCCTTGCCGTTGCCCCAATAGGCAGCCGGCGAAAAGTCGTAGTAGAGGCCATAATACACTTCTATAGGCACAAAGATGGTATGTGCAACCTCTTCTTCGAGACTCCCATTGTTGATAATCTGATAGCGCACAAGCAGTTCCACCTCTTGCCGCGGGCCGATGCAGAATGTGGTGTAGTACCAGCGTCGGTAGATTTCGCTCTCGTAGCTGAAGATGTTATGTTCTGGTATAGCAAGATAGCGAAGGGCGGTGTTGGTATCGAATCCGTTTTCCCAAATATAATCTTCAGCAAAGTCATCCATCAAAGAGTCTTTCATCGCCTGTGTGACTTGAATCTCGTCGAAGGAGCGCTGCGGGCGTATTAGCGAGTCGGCCGAGCATTGGTAGGGGAGCTGCGCGCCGTTGAGGGCAAACGATACTTTCCGCACATAGGCGTCGCTCCAGCCTTCGACCATGGAGGCCTTGTCCCACCAGAAATCGCGGTATTCGACCGAACGGCAAGCACCAGATCCATAGTAATCTACAGGGAAACCGTAGTGTATGTTGCTGAAATTTTTGTCGCTTTGGTTGCGCAGGGTGTAGCGCACCTCGATGAGCGAATATCTGCCGAGAGGAGTGATGTCGAGTTTCTCATTCACCAGCTGCACCTCGGGGATATGCTGGCCGGCGGGGCAACGCGAGTAGGCGAGTGAAGAAATAGGGCGTACAGGGCCGCCGTTGGCCCAAACCATTGTCAAAGTCAAGCATGCCAGAGTGAAGAGAACTAATCTTTTCATATTATTGTAATTCTGTGGATGTTGTGCTGTCTTGGATATTATTTTTCAAAAATGCAAAGATACAAAAAACTTATAGATTTTTCGAGAATCGCTAAGAATTTTTGGCTTTAATGCAAAAAATGTATGTTAGAAAGGCTCCCCATTGGCTGAATATTGGATGGACGACACTGCGAAGTCGAAGTTTGATATAATCTTAATATCCATATTTTCAATATTTTATTTCAATTATCATGTAATGTCTTGGATTTGCAAGATAACATTTTTTGTGTAATACTCAGAAAAATAGTAATTTTGCAGCGTGAAAAGAACAACGACAATCCTGCGCCCAGAAGCGTTCGGCAATTATTATTGTCGAAGTTTTTTTCGACACCTTTTTGTCAAAAATGCCATATATGGGTTTGTCGCATATCTCAACAATATCAGACACTTCCGTAATTTTGGGGTGCTGTTCTTTCACCGGCAAGGAGAAGGACTATGAGTCTGGCTATCATTACTTCGGTGCGAGGTACTACGACAGCGAGGTCTTGGCGGGTTGGCTGAGTGTGGATCCGATGAGTGACAAGTATCCTGGTATCTCACCCTATGCTTATTGTGCATGGAACCCAATAATATGGACAGATCCTACAGGTGATACTTTAGACTTGCGAGGCGGCGAGTTGGCGCAAAATGATATATTATCAATTGTGGCAGAACAATACCGAGAACGTGTTTCTTTTCACAACAATCGTGTATACGTGAACACTGTAGACTTATCTAGCGAGGAAGTCGGGCAGGACGCAGGTCTCTTTTTATTGTACAGGCTGACGAAAAGTAGTAACCGATATTTATACCAAGCAGAAGAGATACTGAATAAAACGGGTGAACCAATAGATTTATGGAATAATAGCATAACACCTTTTGGAGAGTTTCAGAAGAAAGGAGACCCCCTCCCAGACGGATATCAAGGTTGGGTTGTTCTTCATCCCGGACTTGTTTTTAATGGTTCCGATGGAGGGGAATATTATAGCAATCGTCCGTCTACAGTTTTTCACGAGCTTGAGGAGAATTATCAAAGAACTGATGGGAAGCATCCTTACAAATATCTTGATCCAAAAGATCGAAGAAGGGAGGATCCAGATAGACTTGGGGCTCATGGAATAGCTATTCAAAAAGCGGAGAGACTGACCCCATCAGCAAGAAGCGTTTTCGGCACAGAAGGTTCTGCCTATAGTAAAAAAATAATTAAGTAAATAATCATGAGAGGAATATTGCTATTTATAATTATCCTACTTACAATTGTCATCAATGAATCTTGTTCATGTGCAAAAGAGGTTACGGGAAGCTATCATATTTCGCGTTTCGATTCGTGTGTGGTTGAGGAAGATATGTTTTTTGTCGGGCATTATGAATTAGGGGAAAGGCAATTTGTATTTTCCATAGATTCAATATCAAGAGTAGGCAATGTTTTTACGATAAAAGGGACGACTATTGATAGTTTAAATCAAGATGTTGTACCATACCCGTGTCTATATTTGGTTTCAAAAGATGGTTTAAAGTACCGAATCAAGAAAGAATTATGCATGGGAAATGTTTCCGGGAACATTGATTGTTGTTTTGAATGGAATATTCAAAAGAGCAAACCCCTAATTGCAATTAAAGCAATAGGATATTGTGGAAGTATTTATAAAATTGAGACAGAAAGCGAAGATCCATCTCACAGTGAAGTTGATTGAAGAAACCGCATAGGGATAAAATCGATTAAGCAAACCGCACGAAACAGGTGTGGTTTCACTCCGTTGCTTCCGCCCATACAGATCGTTGACTTGTGATGCAATATGTTGACTCGCCAAGCATCCAATTGCAATATATTTTCAATCATTTGCAAAAAAAATCGTATCTTTGCACCATGAATCGCCCAAGTTCTACATGTTGCCCAATTTCATTGAATGCCACTTTTAGCAGCACTTTTGTTGGTATGCATTTCACCGGCAAGGAACGGGATGAAGAAACGGGGTACGGCTATTTTGGCGCCAGATGCATGGACCACGAACTGATGACCATTTGGCTGAGTGTTGACCCTAAGGCGGATAAGTATCCCGGCATCAGTCCGTATACCTATTGTGCTTGGAACCCAGTGAAGTTGGTGGATCCAGATGGGTGTGAATTTGGGGATTATTATGATCAATGGTTCGGTAGAAAATAGTTAACAATTAGGCGGCAGGAGCCGCAATATTA
>JAKSMP010000012.1 GCA_024400505.1 Bacteroidales bacterium
AGTGGTGGTATATGCCCGACCCCAACTACAAGGACGACGACAGCGATTTCACCGAGGTGGACCACCTCTACATCAAAGCCGAGATCAATTAATCGCCTCAGAACAGCTTGCGCAAATCAAATTGCAAGAAATCTTCTACCGAGATACCCCCCGAACCAACAACCAGAGAATATTTTGGCGAGTACATCTGGCGGAAACGAGGGAGGCCGGCATTGGTGGTTTGATGCCCACCTTTGACCTCAATGGCAACAATGGATTGCTGGTGGACCAGCACAAAATCCACCTCCAATGGCGTATCCCTCCAATAGAGCACTTTATAATCCCATTCGGCTGCATGGCCAACCAGATACGCCCCTACTGCCGACTCAACCCACCTGCCCCATCGGTCAGGCGTAGTGCGTTCTTGGGCGAATCCCCGTCCGGCGCAAACGCTCATCAATGCAGTGTTATAGACCTGATACTTGGGCACAGAATTATATTTGCGCGCATTGTCAACTGCATATTTCTGCAAGCCGCAAAGCAGTTCGGCCTCGTCCAAAAGTGTCAAATATGACGCTAGCGTTGTCACATTGCCAGCATCAGTCAACTGGCCCAGCATCTTGTTGAAAGATAGCAATTCACCAGAATAGCCACACCCCAACTCGAACAATTGCCGAAGAACAGCCGGCTTGTAAATTGTGGTGGTCAACAACACGTCTTTGCTAATGGCTGGCTCTACAATAGAATCTTTGAGGTATTTCCGCCACCGAGCCTCATTTTTTATCAGGTGGGCACTACCAGGATAGCCTCCATAATAGATATACTGATCCAGCGTCCATCCAAATGCCTCTTTCATTTCGGCATAGTTCCAATGCCCTACACGAATAAGCTCAAACCGCCCTGCCAACGACTCGCTCAGTCCTTTTTTCAGCAGCAAACGCGACGACCCAAGCAACACAACCTTTAGATTCACACCATTGAACGTGTCCAAATCCCATTCGCGCTTCACCACTTCGCTCCAATTGTCAATTTTTTGAATCTCATCAATCACCAACAAATATTCTTCGGCTCCGCTCACAAGCAATTTGGCACGAGCCGACTCCCATTGCACCGAAATCCATGCCCCATCATCCGAGGATGCTGCATCGGCCGTAACGAAAGTGTGCGGCATAGAAATATCCTCCATCAGCTGCCTTACCAATGTGGTTTTCCCAACCTGTCGCGGACCTGCGAGCACTTGCAAGAAATGTCTCGGCTCCTCAATACGCTCTTTAAGTATCTTATACTGACTACGTTTAATCATATCTCTTAAGCTTATTTACCTTTGCAAAGATACAGGAAAATTCTCAATTCTCAACAAAAAAATTCTCAATTTCCCAACGAAAAATTCTCAATTCTCCGTCGGAAAATTCTCAATTCTACACCACATCACATACAAAGATAAATACTTAACACAACAGTAGCAAATCACACACCCCCGATGGATACCAAGGGTGCGGAGACAAAACAAATCAATCTTAACAGCTGCGCTATTCCTCCTGCGATTGACGCCACTCAGAGGGAGTGAGGCCGGTGGCTTTTTTGAATGCTCGGCGGAATGTGTTGGCAGTGCCATACCCCACCGACTCGGATATGTACTCGATTTTCTCGCCCTTGAGCAGCATATCCTTCGCCTCATTGACGCGATAGTTGTTCACATAGTCGAAAAAGCTTGAACCCACCACATCGCGCATGAAATAATAGAAATAGGAAGCATTGGTGCCCAAGCGCTGCACCAGGTCGTCAACACACAGTTGCGAATTGCGATAGAGCTTCTCCGACTCCATCATGCGCGTCAGCGAATCTTTCATCTTGCGTTTCTGCTCGGCAGAGAAATAGTCATCAGCCGAATGGACTACGGCATCGGACGGCCGATCCTCCGATTGAGAGGCCTCATCGAAAGCATGAAGGGACTGAATCACCTGGTTCGTGTCATACGTCTGCGCATAGACTTTGCGTGCCAAAACGGAATAGAGCACAACGATGGCAATCGAATAGACAATATATAAATGTTCGGAATACCCAATCGACAGTTCACACAACTTATAGATTGGATAGATGGCAAATGCCCACACCATGATGTAGGCAAACCAAGTGGAACGATGACTTTCTACATTGGCATAATGGAAGAACAGCACCTTGTTGTAGCGCTTCACATCACGAACAATAAATATAAACATTATAGCAATCCACACCACGGTGAGGACAGAAAACAGCACAGTACTGCCTGTGACAACGAATACAACATAAACAGCCAAAGCCGAAATCAGCACAGCGGCATAGGCTTTGGCAGAAGGATACTTGGCCGAGAGCAACGATATGCCAGCCAGAATGAACATAGAAGAGATAAGCAGATCGGTGAAAGGGAAAAGATATTCGAACACCTGCGAGTGGGGGAAATAAGCCCGATGCACCAAGTGCATGGATACGGGAATCAAATCCAACAGCAGGGTGATGCCAGCCAGACGCATGGGAGGGGTTACACGACTCTTGTTTTCGGTTCTATAAAGGCCGAAACACAAAGACAGCCCCAGCAACAAAGCCGCACAAAAATACACGCCAATGAACGAATAATACAAGGGCAAAATATCGAATTCCATATTCAAATTGTGACTCTAAAAACTTTTGCAAAGATACGAATTTTTATAAAAAAAACAACGATTTGAAGCATTATAATCCATCAAAAATATTTTTACACCCCAATTTTACCGGTCCAAAGACCCCGTAAGAAAGTGCTGACAGTATAGCCACCAACCACCATAGCAACAGCACTATAGCACTCGCAAAGCAAACCAACACAACCCAACATTTAAATTGATGAACCAACAATTATTATTTAAAAACCATATTAAAACTTTTATAGTTGCTCTCTGCATAAAAATCATAGTAAATTTGCATCGTCAAAGAACGAACAAACCAGTTCTCAAACTCCAAAGATGGGGAAATGGGTTCTACCTATCCAAAGAGTGAAAAAAAACAAAGTTAAAGAGCCCGACAAAAACACAATTAACCGTGAAAAAACAATACGTAGCACCCAAGGTCATTCATGTAGAATTCAAGACCGAAGCTGGATTTAGCACTAGCAATGATCCCTTGATCCCTATTGAAACACTCAATGTTGATGTACGTAATTCCGGATACTCAACGGAAAATGGATGGGATGCAAGCAGCATGTTCCAGAGAAACTTTTAACACAATCTAAAATAATAATGAAAAAGCTACAAAAATATTTTGCCATCGCGGCAATGGCCACAGCAGCACTGATGACAGCATGCCAAAAAGAGGAAACTGGCTACAAGTTTCTTCTTAGCATCCAAAAGCCCACTGGTGCCAAAACCACTATCGACACCAACCACGACACCCATTGGAAAAATGGCGATGTGGTGAACATCAATGGACAGGACATCACCGTTACCGTATCCACTTCGGACCAAGTTTACGGCACCAGCCCAGACCCCATCACCAGCTTCAACAACAAATACTATGCCTTCTATGCAGGTCGAGCCACTACATCGGATGATTATTATCAGCTTTCCGAAAGTACCGCCAGTTATACCTACACCTTGAGCAACGATTTCAAAATCAATGCCAGTGAGTTGCAGGCACCCATGGCAGGTGTGGCCACTGCCACCAGTAACGTTGTAAGCATTTCCATGCAGAACCTTTGCCCACTATTAGAAGTTACTGTGGGCAAAACAGCATGTGTGATTACCATTACCGAACTGGACGAGGCTCACAACACCCCCCTGTCGGGCACTTTCACCACCACCTACAATAATGGCTCATGGGAAACCCAATGCGACATGAATGCGACTCATTCTTATGAACTGAAGGTAAGAAAATTTGACGAAAACGAAACTATCTATATTCCCATTCCTGCTGGCAACCACAAACTCCAAATCACTCTTGGCGGATTTGGCTCTATCACACAGAACGAAACCCACAACTACCTAGCAAGCCATTACTACCCCATCGGAGGAAACCTTATTCCTATCGTACCTTACATCTACGATAATTTTTATTTCGGCAACGGCAATTTCCTGACCTACAAAGAGGGTACCTCGAATTGGGCTCAAGGCGGTTCCATTTTCAGACTTGAGCAGAACCAATATGATACCACGGGATTTTATGCTGTTGGACAAGGTCACAACGATCTCGCAATTGCAAGATCTGGTCACATCGTATGGATTGGACAGAACCTAGATAATCTTGACCCTTCTACTTTGAACAACAATAGCATCAGCACCCACGGTGCAATGGAAGTTCACGCATACGGATACCTAATTGAAAATCTTGACGCCGCCAAGGCCGCACACTGGTTCTGCCCAACAGCTATCGATTGGAAGAAAGCAATTGGCGGTTTTAGCCAGACTAATACGGACGCTGTCAACGACCAATCTTCAACCTCCAATGCACGCTGGGCATACGTCAAGATTTCATACAACTACAAAGACACCATCCAAGGCCACAACACAACGCCTGAAGAAAAAACAATTGGCGGATTGATGTTCATTCCTGATAATAGTGTGAAAGAAGTGGTAGCACCCTATGTAAGCAGAACTGATCTCGCATGGGGAACCACCTATGGAGAGTCCAGTGGCAACCAACTTGCACACATTGACCAAACCAGTATTTGGAGCAACAACAGATACAACATTCCTAATCTGACTGCGGCCGAGTTCAAAATCTGGGAGTCGGTAGGTGCTGTATTCCTCCCTTGCAGCGGATACGTTACCCACAGTGGTAATGGCAGATACTATAATAATGGTGTTGGCGTTTATAGAACTTGCACAGGGGCATCCAACGGAAACACATCATTCATCCTATATCTCGACCCAGCTCAGGCCCCAAAAATCACAAGTGCATTTGGATTTCAAAATGGCGAAGCCGGAAGCGTGAGACTCATCTACAAGAAAGATATCAGCACCAGCTCAAATTCCAAAAGTTGGAAATAGCGAATCTATTTCATAAGACTCAATCATGGGCGTCCCTTAGCGGGGACGCCCTCATTATTTATTCAGCACACCCTATTATCATGAAGGGTGCAAACAAAAAATCCCCGGCTGGTGTTCCCGCCGGGGATTTTCATTAATCCATCGTAGGGGTTATTCCACCACTATCTCATCGCAGAAGAGGTAGCTGTCCCAGCCTTTGGCGCCGTGCCATTCGGGCAGCTTGCCGGGGTTCTTCACCACCACACGGAGGTAGCGGGTCTTGAGTTTGAGGTTGCGGATGGCATCGGTGCGGACAATGTTGCCGGCTTCGCGGAAATCGGGAGTGAAATGCTCGGTGCGCACCTTGTTCCAAGCCTTGCCATCGTTGGAGGCATACACTTCGATGGTTTCGGGGGCAAGAATCCAGTCGAAAGTGTTTTGGAGGAAACGCATGGTGATGTTGCTGACCGGCACCACCGACTTCAGATCCATCTCCACATCAATATCTTTGCCCCAATAGCCCTGCCAGTGACCATCGGCATAGGTGTTGTCGCTGCCCAGTTTGCCGTCCACCAAAGCGTTGTCGCCGCCGCCGCTGTAGGTGGGCTTATAGTCGCTGTATTGGGTGTTGAGCTTCTTCACATTGCCCAAGGCTTTGTGGTAGAGCAGATATTGCTCGCTATAGACGGGCTCGTCCCACTTATTGTAGCTCACAGCCTTGACAATGCAGCTGCGGCCGATGGTGAATGGACGGCTGTAGAGGTTGGAACCCTGGGTGGGTTTGCGGCCATCGACGGTGAAATAGATGGGGCGGTCGTTGAAGAGGGTTTTGAGGGTGACATACATCTTGCCATCCTGGTAGTCGTTGGAGATGAATATCTGCTGGCGGCATTCTTGCACTTCTTGGCCCAACTTGTCGTAGCGGGCACAAACGATGTCGCGGGCATAGTCGGTGCACTCCTCATCCCACAGGCGGAGGTATTCCAGCTTGAGGCTGTGGAGGTTGCGGAAATACTTACGGCTGAGGTTCTGCACATCAGTCTTGGTCACGCCATTGTCGGAGAGCGAGCGATAGAGCATCACACGCAGGCGGCTTTTCTCGGCCACGCACAGTACGCGGTGACAAGCATAGGCAAAATGGGGCACCATGCTGCTGTCCACCTTGCTCAACACACGGCGCACCAGCGCCTCCACGCTGTCGCAGCGGGCGAGCATGCTTTGGTCGGTATTGGCGGGATAGAACTCGGTGAGGGGCTGCATGAGCGCGGCGGTGTTGAACCAGTCGCCGATAAACTCATTGCTGTTCAGCCCGCCCACAGCGTTGATCATCTCTGTCACCGAGGCGGTTTTGCCTTCGTGGTAGAGGGCTTCGTATTCGATATTCTGCAGGCGGTCGTAGTTTTGGTTGAAGAGGCGTTCGCGCTCGGCCATTTCGGCCTTGGCCTTGGCGGGGTCGGTCTCGGTGATGGGGTGCCAAGCCATCTCGGCAGCCCAAGCCATGGCATGCCAGCAGTCGCCAAAGAGGCTCTCGCCGCTGTCGTCCCAGGCGGTGTTCATCAGGCCGCGGGCACCGGCTTTGTAGCCATCACGGGCCAGATAGGCAATATTCTGCATATAGTTGCGCACCTGGGGAGTGCTGCTCCAGTGGCTCACGCCCGGAGCCACCCAAAACTTGTTGCCCTGCTCCTTGTGGATTTTGGCAAAAGGCTCCAGCATGTCGGCATAGCTCTCCTTGGCCACATAGCTCCACACGATGTATTGCATATCTTTGGGCAGATGCTTGAGCATCTCGGGATTCTTGCCCACGATGTCGCCCCACATCAGCACCTCCATCTTGTTGTTGCCGTCGTGAGCCTCGGCATAGGCCTGCTGGATGATGTCATACACGCGGTTGATATGCTGGCAATAGACATCGTCGGCGCCACGCTCGCTCACATACTCGCGGGCTCGACCGGTGCCAAGACCCTCGGTCTCGTCGCAGTTGATGTTGAAAAAACGGCTGCTGTGGTAGGCTTGGATGGCGTTCTCAATCTGGTCGCGCAGGAACGTGTAGGTCTCCTCCTTGCTGGGGTTGACATTGGTGGGGCCGTCCATCAGGCTGGAATAGAAGGGTATGCGCAGCGTCTTCTCGAAATGGGCGAAGCATTGCAGGTTGGCCATCATATAGGGGTCGTTGGCATACTCAAAGTCGCTCAAACCGCTCACGCCCGAGATATCGGGATATTTCTCGTTGTAGAGCGTATGCTCGGTATAGTAGTTGCCAAAGTTCATCTTGTATTGGTCGCAAAACTGGCGTGTCTTGCGGCGGAACTGGCGGTTGGGGATAGGGCCGCGGCTGATGTCGTCGAGCCATCCACGATACTCATAAGCGGGCCAGTCGGTGATGGTCATGCAGGGCACCTCGCCGTGGTGAATCTTGCGCAGCTGATTGAGAGTCTTCACGGCGTTGTCGTAGCCGTCGTTGTTCACAGCATACACCCTCACGGCCGTGGGGGTAATCTCCAGGCGATAAGCCTGACTCTGGTTTTGCGCGCCTTCAATCTCGGCCACGAAATTGCGTTGCGGTGCACTCTTGCCCACCGAGCAGGTGCCCTCCCCCATCACCACCTGCTGGGGTGTGGGGATAACGCCGATGTTCACAATCTTGTTCTGTGCCGAGGCTGCCAAGCCCAAGGCCACCAACATAACTACCAGTATTCTCTTCATATAATATATAATAATTGGTTTGCGTATGCACGAAAAATAAAAATGCAAAGATACGACTTTTTTCCCAATTGCCCAATTTCCACCATCCAAATATCGTTCCATTTAACAGCTTCTGCGCCCTACTACGAGAAAAGGCATCATGATTATCCGCAACAATTATTGACAATTGCAGATGCCCACCCAAGATAATCCCGAAGTGAAAATGACACTTGACACCCTTGACACGCCTTCGGCTAACGAAAATTATCGTGAATTTCAGGAATCTAAAAGTATGGATTATAGAATTCTCGTCCCCTTATTCCTAAAAAAAGTGTATCTTTGCAAGCTGAAATCAAAATAGTCAATAAAAACGAATCAGCTATGAAACATATACTTACTATAATATTGAGCATCGTCTGCTGGGTGGGATCAATCACCGCCGAGGTGTTTTGCGGTTTTACCCTCTGGCTTTTGTTCAGAGAATTGTTCGGTGAAGCGGGAATGAGCATGACCGAATATGCCGTCAGCATGACCGAATATGCCGTCACCCTACTCTACCTGCTGGCCTTGTTTACCCTAGGGCCTACTGTGGGCATTACAGCGTTCCGTATGCGCTATCGCCACCACCAGCCCAGCCATCGGCAAGCCAAAATGCTCGTGGCCTTGGCAATCATCACATTCGTGTTGCTCTTGCCCACCTGCTATTTCCTCATTGTTGGTGCTTTTGACCTTGACGTAATAATAACGCCTTTCGCCAGGGTAATTGGAATCGTATTGTCCCTTATCATACCCATCTCTAGCGTCACGCTCTGCTACTATGTGTTGAAACATGCCTTGCAACAGCTGACAGAAACCCACAAGCATTAAGCTATGAATAAGATACTTTTTGTATGCCACGGCAATATCTGCCGCAGCCCCATGGCCGAATGGGTGATGAAAACCCTGGTGAAGGAAGCCAAGGTGGAGCACCTCTTTGAGATCGACTCTGCCGCCACCAGCCGCGAGGAGATTGGCAACCCCATCTACCCCCCGGCCCAGCGATGCCTCTATGCCCACGGCATCCGCGGAGCCCACCACGAGGCCCGCCAAGTGACCGCAGCCGACTACGACTACTACGACCGCATCATACTGATGGACCAGAACAACCTGCGCAACATCCGCCGCATCATCCCATCCGACCCTGAGGGCAAGATCTGCCTACTGATGTCGCTCGTGGGCAAAGACCGCGATGTGGCCGACCCTTGGTACACCGGAGACTTTGAAGCCACCTACAGCGATGTGCACGAAGGCTGCCAAGCCCTATTGCGCCAACTTCTAGGGAAATAATTCAACCAACATCGTCTTTGCGCCCCATGAACCGAAGATTCAATATCCTTGCAGCCTTATTATGCTTGTTGTTACGGATAGATGTCTGCGCACAAGAGCTGCAGGCACCGAAACTGGATGCGACTCCTATTGTCGGTATCACCGAACCCGATTTCTTGGCATCCTTCAGCCCGATAACGGACAGCAACTTGGCTGAATTCTTCGCTCAATGGGCGACATGGTCGCAGCAGTGGGGAGAAAGCCACCGCAACCCAATCTGCGACAGCTTGTGCTTGGCATTTTGGAACTACGGAGAGACCTGGACCGGCAACAAACCCTACTTTGTCTTGCCCGCTGCCATCAAGATTGATTCTTATGCTACCGATTATGAAGGTGGAATGGACAGAGATACCACAAAGCTTGCGCACCACGGCATGTATGTGCCCCATCTGCCGGGTATTGAAAAGATATATTACGTCACTCCCGCCATCAGAGAAATGCTGCTTGACTACATTGGCGAATGGGGTTCAAACGAGTCGGATGCCGACAAAGGCCTCCGCGAACAACATGAAAAGATGATAAGCCAGTATATTGACGAGCCTTGGGGTGCGTTCTTTTGGCGATTTGAATCCTCCCCATGCCTTGATTACATCCAAAGATACGGCAATGGCACAAAGCTGAGCTACACTCATCATGGTCTGTCGGGCGATGACTATTTCAAGAATGACCAAACTGGCGAATTTATTTGGACTTTGACTTGGGACTTATAATATGGTTTACCAACTTGAAAAAGAATTTTACGGATTTCCCTCCCCCGAAGAGGCTGAACCTGACGGTTTCCTGGCCATTGGGGGCAGCCTCTCTATCCCCTATCTGCTGAATGCTTATGCTATGGGGATTTTCCCTTGGTTTATTCACGAGGGCGAGCCTTGCTGGTTCTCACCCGACCCCCGCATGGTGCTGTTTATTGACGAATTCAACTACCGCAAAAGCCTGCGCCGGGTGGTGAAGTCGGGCAAATTTGAGGTGAGAGTGGACACCGACTTTGCCGGCGTGATGCGCAAATGCGGTGAGACCCAACGCGACGACCAAGATGGCACCTGGATTACCCAAGAGTTTATCGACGGCTATACCCACCTGCATAATATGGGGCTGGCCCACTCGTTTGAGACATACTACAAGGATGAGCTGGTGGGCGGACTCTATGGCGTGAGCCTGGGCAAATGTTTCTTTGGCGAGAGCATGTTCCACACCATGACGGACGCCTCGAAGGTGGCGTTTGTGAGTCTGGTTGATTTTTGCAAAGCCCACGACTTTGTTTTTATCGATGCGCAGCAGGAGACTGAGCACCTGGCCTCGCTAGGCGCCAGACCCATTCCCCGCAAGGATTACTTGGACATCCTGCACGCCCAGGACTGGAGTGCCACACTGAATCAGCCGTGGAGTCTCTCATCGCAAAAGCCAAAACCAGGCAACGAGGAGACCGACAAATAGCCCCTGCTTAGGCTTCGGCCAGGCGTAAGTTACGACCGACCGCGGACGTTGCTTGCGATCAAGACTGGGGATAAGCAACGATTATCGGCAGAGCAAAGCAATGACCCGAATATATAGCAGCAGCCCCCTTGCTCTTTGGCAAAGGGGCTGTTGAGTAATAGGCCGATAGCGGCTCGGATTATTTCAAGTTGAAAGCGGACTGAATCTTCTCTACATAGTCCAGCAATTCCCAGCCGAAGAATTGCACTTCTTCTTGGTGGGCTACGCCTTGCTCGTTGATGAATTCAACCTGGGCTTTGTAGGGGTCGCGACCCATGTGGCCATAGGCAGCAGTGGGGGCATAGATGGGTTTCTTGAGCCCGAAGCGCTCGATGATGGCATAGGGGCGCATATCGAATATCTGCTGGATACGCTGGGCTATCTCGCCATCGCTCAACTGCACATGGCTGGTGCCATAGGTGTTGACATACAAGCCCACAGGCTCGGCCACGCCAATGGCGTATGCCACTTGCACCAACACCTCGTCGCACAGACCAGCAGCCACCATATTCTTGGCAATATGACGGGTGGCGTATGCGGCCGAGCGGTCAACCTTGCTGGGGTCTTTGCCCGAGAAAGCTCCACCGCCATGTGCGCCACGGCCACCATAGGTATCTACAATAATCTTGCGACCGGTGAGGCCGGTATCGCCATGGGGACCTCCGATGACAAACTTGCCAGTGGGGTTGACAAAGAGTTTATAATCGTTGGCAGCAAAGAGGCGGCGATTATCGTCGCTCAGGCGGCTCAGCACACGGGGAATCAGTATCTGCTGCACATCTTGCTTGATGCGTTCCAGCATTTGGGTTTCTTCATCAAAATCGTCATGCTGGGTGGATATAACGATGGCCTCCACACGCTCGGGATGACCATGGTCACTATATTGAATGGTGATTTGGCTTTTGGCATCAGGGCGGAGATAGGTCATCAGCTGACCCTCTTTGCGAATGCGAGCCAACTCCTGCATGAACATGTGGGCCAGCGTGACAGGCAGGGGCATGAACTCGGGGGTTTCGTTGCAGGCATAGCCAAACATCATGCCTTGGTCGCCAGCGCCCTGTTCCTCGGCATTCTGGCGGGCAACGCCCTGGTTGATATCGGGGCTCTGCTCGTGGATGGCGCTGAGGATACCGCAAGAATCGGCGTCAAACTGGTATTCGCTTTTATTGTATCCGATATGATTGATCACGCGACGGATGTTCTTCTGTATATCAACATAGCCATTGCAGGTGACCTCGCCACCCACCACCACCAAGCCTGTGGTGACAAATGTCTCGCACGCCACATGGCTGTTGGCATCACGGCGAAGGAATTCATCCAAGAGCGAGTCGGAAATCTGGTCCGCCACCTTGTCGGGATGGCCTTCAGAGACAGATTCAGATGTGAAGAAATAACTCATAGTTTCTTTTACTTTTTTGATGTTAAACAATAGGTGCAACCGGATTTTGAGGCCGATTTGCGAACATAAAAAAGCAAAGTGTAAGGGGTGATTGTTGTTTTGAAAATCATGTATTTAGCATTGTTTTTCAGTGGTTGCAATCATTACAAATCTATCCACTTTGCGAGTGCAAAAGTACACATTTTTTCCGATATACCAAAAACAAAAATTCACCATCGTACAAAAAGAGGGAAACGGTCATGTGCAAAACCGCCTTCCTATTACAAGTTTACCCAATCGCTTCAAACATCAACGAAAAGACTTTTTCCCCCTTTTTCTAGGCATCATCACTCGCCACTCAGCAGAGGGGCGTAAGCACTTCGACAACAGGTAACGTTGGCAACTGGGGAACAGACCTAACGATACAGCCACAAACCATATCTTGTTTCGATAAGAAGATGGGTGATTCTTATTGCCCCAGAATATAAGTCTGTTTAATTCAGGATAGGTACGTCGCCAAAGCTTGCGATACTTCTTTTTATTAGTAATGTCCAACAAAATATTACGAGCATGCGCCATAGTACAAACATAGCCCATCTCGTATTTTTCTAGCAATCCCTGTTTTTTCCAAAAATCCAGCAGCAGGTCCGTATTGACTAGCTGCTGTTCATACATACTTAGCAGTTCTGCCTCGTTGTGGCGACTCATTATCGAATTGGGATTGTAATTATAATGATATAAAGGAATGGGCAGATACACCGCTTTTGAGGCCAAGGCCGTCACGGCGATACTAATCACCAAATCGTCGGCCATGTGGCATTTGGGCCAAACCAACTGGTCGTTATCCAGCAGCGACCGCCTGAATAATCGATTCCAAATATTGTGCCAGGCTATGCGGTTCAGCACGCAATCGCGGAGGTCTTCACCCGGAATCGACGTATGTGTTTTCACAATTTTATTGGAAAAATCATAATAGCAGTCGCACTGCACCACATCGGCATTAGTGGCCACTGCCTCGTTATAAAGCTCCTCGCCCATCGTAACCTCAAGATAGTCATCGCCATCCACCAAAAGTACATACTCTCCTGAGGCAGCCTTGACTCCATTCCAACGATTGATGGCAGTGCCCTGATTTGTTTCGTTACAAATAAACTTCACACACTCACGACGCTGAGGATACTGGTTCAACATATCGCGAATCAATTGTACACTATTATCCGTTGAAGCATCATCACAGAAAATAATTTCTATGTCATCCAACGTCTGTTCGAATAATGATTGAGCACACCGTACAATATAATCCGAAACATTATATACCGCAACAACAAAGCTGATTTTAGAACACATAAGTTTATCGGTGAATTTGAAAAAATAGCATCAACCTGTTGGTTAAATTAATTTGTTAATAATTTCTTTCAAAAAAAGTAGTGTATGTCAATAATATTTCATATTTTTTATAGTGAAAATCAATTTATTACAAAAAACTATCAATATACACAACTATTATGCAAAGTACGCAAAAAATATTGACATATGCAAGCGTTTCTCGAAAAATCTCGTCAACGGCCGTTTTCGTTATGCTGAGAGAAAAGGCTGCTTGCAGGCTCTTCCAAGGCAATCATCATCCGTAAGATAACTCGGAAAGGTGCCCAGAAGAGGTGTCGTGCCTAAGTTTTCAGACCTTGAAGTACCGCCTTGTCGCTAACAGCCGAATCTCTCAGTATAGACAGCGAGAACGGTATATTCGCTTGATTGAATCAACATACAGATTTGATTCCTAACCTGATAAGCAGAAGTAAATTCAACACAAGGCGCAGACTGACCATCTCGGTTTGTAATGCCATCCGTGAACGTATTGCCAACGAAATTGACGGCGGAGAGTCATTCTTCTGTATCAACTCAAAACCTATAGAGGTGTGCCGTATCGCAAGGTCTTCAAGATGTAAACTTGGCAAGTCCAAACACGAGACTGCACCTTCCTTCGTTTTCTGTGCATCACAGAACACGTATTACTATGGTTATAAACTGCATGCCGTCTGTGGCCTCAGCGGAGCCATCCATTCATTTGGCATCACCAAGGCAAACATACATGATATTAATCACTTGTAGGATGTCAGATACGTATATCACGACTATAGTATCTTCGGTGATCATGGCTATATTAGCGTATCGATACCGACTTTTCTCAGTTTGTGGGGCAGTTTATGTTGAACCGCAACTATGCCAAGCAACCAGATGGACTGTTCGCCAGAGGTATCAGTAAGATAGCATCTTTCACTACTTTACAGTATGTCAATTATCTCTCGGGGGAAACCCTTGGTCATATCAAATATGCTCTAGATTAATTCCGCCAACGGGTTTTCGTATATTATCGCCTTCGATTTTCAGAGGGCACAATCTCGCTGGCTCGCTCGTAGTCCTCTTTGGTGAGGGTGTAGGTAAGTCGCGCCCACAGTATCTCGCCGTAGAAGGGCAATCCTCTGTTGGACCTGTCCTCATAGGTGTAGCTGTCGGAGCCGAAGGCGTAGGGCCCCCACGCCGTGTCGCAGTCGGGGCGGAACAGCCGTGTGGTGCCGTCGTCGAACTCAAGCCGCACACTGTCCTGCCAGTATCTGTATCCCATTGTCAACTCGATGCCCCGCCTGCCAGTCACCCCAAGATGGTCCTCGATGAACTTCGTCTCGCCGCCATCCTTGAGGGTCTCCACGTCGGTGCGCACGCTGTCCTCGATGGGCTGCCAGTCGTTCCAGCCCCCGGGGTGCACAGTGTGGTAGCGGGTCACCACCACATCGTGTCCGCTCATGTTCTTCACCACAAGTTCTTCGGTGCAGGTGGGGTCGCACGCCGTCAGCAGCATCGCGGCCGCCACGAAGGCCATTATCAGTAATCGTTTCATGTATTTAAAGTTTTTTGGTAGGCTCTAAAAATTCAATTTTTTGTTCTTAGGTGTTCGACGGAGAGCCTTGTTTAGCCGCTTCGCACCTAAATTCAAAATGCAAAGTGTAAGGGGTGATTGTTGTTTTGAAAATCATGTATTTAGCATTGTTTTTCAGTGGTTGCAATCATTACAAATCTATCCACTTTGCGAGTGCAAAAGTACACATTTTTTCCGATATACGAGGAAAAAAATGTCGCTCCACAACGAACCGCCCCTCACTATCAAGCAGAACCCACCATTCCCCGCCCACCTGTCCGACTTACTTTGCCGCCCAAGTCGAAGGCTTCCTTTAATCAAAAATACCTCTCGGCCAATCAGCACATCACCCCCCAATCCATCATTGACCCCAACACCTTGTATCAACCATCCCATCACACACCAAAATTTGGGGAATCCTCGAACTTCTCACTGAAAAAAATTGGGGATTTCTCGAACTTCTCACTGAAAAAATTTGGGGATTTTCCGATTTTTCGTATCTTTGCAACCACAAATCAAGTACACTTCACCATCTTAGTAACCTGATGCAATGAAAATTACAACATTCGAAAGAAGCCTTTACAAGGAAATGCTTCAATGGAAGACCAACAGAAAGGGATCTACCGCACTCCTTATCAAAGGGGCAAGACGTGTTGGGAAGTCAACTCTTGTGCGCACTTTTGCCGCCCAAGAATACGATTCGTACCTCTTCATCGACTTTGCCGAGGCGTCCGAAGAGGTGCGTCATTTGTTTGACGACCTCCACGATATTGACAGTCTCCTCTTTCGATTACAATTCCTCTACAACGTCACCCTCACGCCCCGCAAATCTGTCATCGTATTTGATGAGGTTCAGATGTGCCCACGCGCACGCCAAGCCATCAAACAGTTGGTTCATGATGGCCGGTTTGACTATATAGAAACAGGCTCACTCATGTCCATCAAAAAGAACACTCAAAACATACTCATTCCGAGCGAAGAAACCCGACTGACCCTCTATCCCATGACCTACGACGAATTTCGACTGGCCTTAGGCGATAATGCATCCGTGCCACTTATCCGTCAAGCCTGGGACAAACGCATGTCACTTGGAGACGATGTGGTTCGCAAAATGTTGCGCGACATGAGGCTCTACATGATTGTGGGTGGTATGCCACAGGCCGTAAACACTTACATTGAGACTGGGAACCTGCAACTAGTGGACCAGGTAAAACGTGAAATCATAGAACTTTATGCCGACGACTTCCGCAAAATAGACCCACGGGGTATTGCCTCTCGCATGTTTTATTCCATACCAGCCCTGCTTAACAGCAACGCCATGCGCTATAAGGTGGGGTCGGCCGTGGGCGAGGTAAAAGCAGACCGACTGTTCGAACTCATACAAGACATGGAGGACTCACATGTGATCTTGGTGTCTCACCACGCAAATGACCCTATGGTTGGGCTTTCCTTGCATGAGGACTATGGAAAATTCAAATTGTATTTAGCCGACACGGGCTTGTTTGTCACACTTGCATTTTGGGACAAATCCGCCACCGAGAACATCATCTACCAGAAACTGCTGTCCGACAAATTACCCGCCGACTTGGGATATGTATACGAAAACCTTGTAGCCCAAATTCTTGCAGCAAGAGGAAACAGATTATATTACCACACATGGCCTTCGCCCACGTCAAACCACAACTACGAGATCGACTTCCTGCTCTCGTCCTCCAACAAAGTCATTCCTATAGAGGTCAAATCGTCTGGATACAAGACACATGCCTCCCTCGACGCCTTCTGCGAAAAATTCTCAAGCCGAGTTTCCGACCGATACCTCCTCTACACCAAAGACCTCCGCAAAGATGGTCCTGCCACACTCATCCCCATGTTCATGGCCGTGTGCTTATGAATGAGAAGAAAGGCCTCCGGTGGAGGGCTTTCGATAGCGGAGCTGCGAAGCGACCTCCCCGCAGGTCGCATGCCGTGAGGCATTCCCCCAAAGTCTCCTCTTTTGGGGGTAGATTGCTTGCGAATGAGAAAAAGTACAATACATTTGCAATTCACCAACGAAGAGCGAGTGCAGAACTGAGCTTGCTCTAGTTATGCCGAGCCGCAACAATGTCTGCAAAGCTAATCCTTATAATACATTGTGTCGGATTAAAAAAATCCGACACAACGGCAGTGGTAGAACATCCTCAGGAATCGGTTAGTAAGCACCACATTCTCCTTTCGGGAACATCCATTTAGGCTTCAATCCAATAAAACGATAACCCATATTAGTGACTATACATTACACAAAGCATCAACAAACTTCTCAACATCAGATTGTGTTATACGGTGTTTCTTTTTGAAGAAAAATAGATGGCGTTCTTCGCCCTTAATCACATAGACTCGACCTTTTCTCGTATCCTTAATTTTTGCCAAAGTGTGTCCGCTATTTGTAATGTCAAACCACTCACCAACCACAGAATAGGACTTCATGTAATCTAGAACTCTTATTGCATTCTCTTTATTACCTAACCATACTTTAAACGTACTCTTCACTGGTATCCTGCGATTAATCGCATAACGCAATTTACCAAACAGCACTCGCTGAGACTCAACAAACACAATGCAATAGTCTTCACCTTGTCGTTCATACACTTCATGACATAAGAGACACCGACCTGATGATACCACTCGATTATTCCATTCTGTTTTTGGCCAATGAGATGCCTCTAAATCAACCCCTCCTTTCATCAAAGGAATCCCCATGTTGAAAAGCCAGATAACCAAACCGATGACGTCCAAAACGACGACGAATCGTAGACAACCTTTCATTTCCTTAAAATTTTACTTATTTCTTATAATATGGTACTAAAATTAAAATAATAATATCAATCAGGTAGAGTATCCAATATTTTGTTTGCTTGTTTCATTCTCCAATATTACATTATTAATATTTGACTATCAATCAACAAACCCTTTTGGAATTTATCAAATTCTTCATCTATCATTTGAAGAATATCACATCTTTCTTTATCGATGATGCCCATAACATATTTGTGCCTTAAATCTGGCTTTTGATAAATATTCCACTTTAATTGCTTAAAGGAATATCTAGCAAATGCCAACCATTGGGGATAATTTATCGCCAATGGGTTATGGCTAAAATACACCTTTCCTGCATTAATAGCTGCAGCTGCAGAATGAGCAACAAAAAGCATGGTGGCTAATTTAGGATTTTTCTGTCGACTCAATGAAACAGGAATAGCCTCCTTGATTGAACATCCGTTCTTTATCCTTTTAATACTCCATGCTGTCCTAACGATCACCTCTGTTGTCATTACAGGGATTGAGGAAGAACAGAATTGTATAAAATCATATCCTTGGTAATACATTCCTTGAACAATCTCGGCTACGGTCTGTTCTTCTTCACCAATACTTCCAAACTGCATAAGATTGAATAGTTCCATTAATGGAGCAGGCAAACCCATCGAGGTCATCAAATCTGATTTTAGATGAAGAAATTGTTTTAACAAAGCCCTATATAGCTTTGGCTCTTTTCTATCCGCATACTCAGAAATGGCCTGGACAACAATTTTTCCATTTTTATCAATTGTGGTCATTGTACCATTCATAATATCCAGAGTTCCAACAATCCAACCTAGCAAAGGGTCGTGTCCAAATTGAAGCAGCCTATGGTAATACGAAGAAAGACCTTCTACATGAATGCGTGTGTGCCTATTATCCTGAGCATCATAGGGGGTTTTGACAAATTTTTTCCCCGCAAGTTTCTCCATTTCCTCTGGAGGAAACTTCTTCTCGAAAAGTTGTCGAATATAATTTGATAATGTCCCTCCACTAATCCCAGTTGGTGAAGGACCGGGTATTCCAACCATCATAATATCCAAAGCAGCAGAAAGTATACCAGCGACGGCGCAAATAGCAACATCCATATTGTCGAGCTTATGTATACTGTCAAAATCATCATTCAATTTGGTTATCTCCGCTTTATTTGACAGCAATTCTCCTGGAGTGAACAACTGCTCCAATTCCACATTACCCGAAATCGTTCTATTAGCATCTTGGCACAATTGACCCCAAGATGGAATAATTAAATCTCTAGTAGAATTTGAATCACATATTTTGGCCGAAAACTTTGCTTTTCCAACTTCACCACTATACCCTAAAGAACGCAACACTTTTTCCGACTCCGAAATAGCATTATCAATAGCAGTTGTATCAAATTTGATTCCATCTAACTGCTGATGCTGATATGCCAATATGCGGTTCAGTTGCTTTTCTTGCTCTGAATATTTATATTCTCCCATATTGCCTTAGCGATTAATATCAGCTTGAAGGTCAACAATGGCTCTCCTTAATAATTCATTAAGGTTTGTCAAGTACGATATGCGCTCCTGACTGAGTTTAGATCTATTTTGAAGCATATTGATAATGGCTTGCTGCTTTTGGAGTGCAAGGTTATATAGTCGATGCTTCTCTTCTTTTAATTTTTTTTCTTTTGAATTGTGAATTACGGCATAACCAACACAACCCAAAACAGCAACAGGAGCAGCTAATACACCTATACCAGCAACCATGCCCCCACCCACTATTGATCCAGCTGCTGCCAAACCAGAAGTGATACCAGCAGCGGATAATCCAACAACCGAACCGCCAAAGTACAATGCTGCAAAACCACCAGCACCTCCAATTACAGCACCTCCAACAGCACCCAATACTTCCGGAATATCACTTGTCGCAATAGTTCTTTCTGGTTCTTTCATTGCAGCAGAAGCTTCATTTATAACCTTTTGCACACTCTCTAAAGAATCTAGAGATTTAAAATTGTCATTTTTTGCCATAACGTTATTTTTTGACAATAATCATACTTGAATTCATTCCATTAGTTTTATACTCATTGGTATTAACACGTTAATAATCAATATTTGCTGTTGGTACAGCTTAATAAATGCTGCCTTATGCATCTGTAAGCCAAAACAGGCATCAATGAATAGTATTTTGACACCACTATCCTAATTGAATCAAATATCGATTTTCCCATTATGATATATCAATATCCGTTCGGAGCAACCTCAAGGATGATGTTCGAGGGGTCGAAATAGATGTCTTGGAGGACTACTTGTTCAAGGACAGGAGCAATCTCAGAATTCTTGTCCAAAGCAAGGCGGAGTTGCTGATTAGGCAGAACTTCAAGCATGGCACCAATTTTATCCTTAAAGGTATTGAGGATAGGTCCAACTGCTTTCTCAACGAGGAAACCGCCACTGTAGGACAGCAAAACACTGGTGTTACTAACTTTCTCAACTGCCACATCAAGTTTGACAAGTCCATAAGCCAGATGAGCTCTGCATTGGCTGACATAGCTGACAGACAAGTTCTGCCCAGATAACTTTTTGAGCATGAACTGTAGTTCGGAATAAGAGATGTTTGCCTTCATCTTGTTTACCAAAGCCAACAGAGTTCCCCAGTCGGCGATTAATTATACAAAGAAAGCATAGAACTCGGTTGTCTCGTTCTATCACTTAGAAGGTATCGCCAAACACCTCGACAAAATAAAACGGTAGAAACTTATCCTATGCTTAACGATATGTAGGGGTATGAAAACCAATACATACAAGCAAAAGGCATCAGTATCAAGTTCATTGTCTAAATTTTGGCGAATTTTTCTAAGTTGAACTATACAAATGCTTTCGTAGCAGTTACCGCACTACTCTTGTGCGATAATTCAATTGCAAATATACGCATTTTTTTGATACTAATGCCTTTTTGAGGAAAAGTTTCTTCTTGTACTCGGTTTTGAGTCTTAAGATTTGGCATAATGGGTATTCAAGCACGTCATTACCGCTACTTAAGGCTTGGCTGAGGCTTAACTTAGGACCAAACAGAAGCTTAACTTAGGACCAACCCTTGCCTTAAGTTATGATCAGACGAGGGGCTAAGCAATGATTTGAATCTGCTTTGAGCAATGAGCAGACGCCAGTTTCCTTAGCCTCAGGAAATACATTTGGGAAACAGGTACTTACACAACCACCTGTTGATTTTAGGATTTACTTCAGAAACGCCATGTTTTTTTGCAAGGAGATATATGGTTTACGACAGGGATGTATGGGGTTGCTCGCAGGGAAGCATGGGGTTGTCGAGCGTGAGATATATGGTTCCTTGGGAAGGTAGGTGGCGAAAAGGATTTGGCTGTAGTGAACGAATTTCAGCGTTACCAATCTAGCTATGTAGGTATAGATGCTGATGATTTGGCAAAGATGTTCATAGCAGGGAATGAGTTGATTGACATTGACCATTGTGTGCCCCTCTGATAGAGGGCACTAATCTGCGTGTGATTATGCTATGCCAATAATTGACGGCCACATGGGCCGAATGAGCAATAAAAAAGGTGCCAAACTGGTGGCACCTTTTTTATTAGGAACAAGCAGGGCTTAATTGTCTTTGCGGTCGCGGCCAAAGAGAGAGCCGATCCACTGACGATTGAGGCGAGCGATGTTCTGACGCTTGATTTGCTTGGGACATTCTGCTTCGCAAGCGTAGGTGTTGGTGCAAGCACCAAAACCGAGTTCGTCCATCTTGCAGACCATCTTCTGCACACGGTCGGCAGCTTCGACCTGGCCCTGAGGAAGGAGGGCGAGGTGGCTGACCTTGGCAGAGACGAAGAGCATGGCAGAAGCATTCTTACAAGCAGCTACGCAAGCACCGCAACCGATGCAAGCAGCAGCATCCATAGCCTGGTCGGCTTTGTGCTTGGGAATGAGGATGGAGTTGGCATCGGGCACGCCACCAGTGGTGGTGCTGACATAACCGCCAGCCTGGATAATCTTGTCGAAAGCAGTACGGTCAACTACGAGGTCGCGGATGACGGGGAATGCTTTGGCACGCCAAGGCTCAATCCAGATATCTTCACCATCGGTGAATTTGCGCATGTGGAGCTGGCAGGTGGTGATACCATCGTCATTGCCGTGAGGACGACCATTGATATAGAGGCCACACATACCGCAGATACCTTCGCGACAGTCGTTGTCGAAGCATACGGGATGGGTGATGTGGTCGTTGAGCAGCTGCTCGTTGAGGATGTCGAGCATCTCAAGGAAGGAGCACTCGGCAGAGATATTATCTACATTATAGGTCTCGAAATGTCCTTTGGCATGGGCATTTTCTTGACGCCAGATATGAAGTGTAAATTTCATAATTCTATGGGTTTTGAAGTATTGAGGTTAAGGAATGGGAGAATAGACTCATTCCAAACTTCATGACTATTTATAATTACGTTTAGCAATAGTGATGTATTCGTACTTGAGGTCTTCCTTGCTCATGACTTCTTCCACGTCGTGGCCCTGGTATTCCCATGCGCCAACATACATGAAGTTCTGGTCGTCGCGCTGAGTCTCGCCGTCCTCGGTCTGGTGCTCGGTACGGAAGTGACCACCGCAAGACTCCTCGCGATGCATAGCGTCGGAGATCATGAGTTTGGCCAGTTCAAAGTAGTCTGCCAAACGATAGCACTTCTCAAGTTCGGGGTTGAACTCTTCAGCCTTGCCGGGAACACAGACCTCTTTCCAGAAGCGGGCTTCGAGTGCGGCCACTTCTTTCTTAGCGGTGTTGAGGCTCTCGACATTACGAGCCATACCCACATACTCCCACATAATATGACCAAGTGCTTTGTGGAAATGGTCAACAGTATGTTTCTCGGTGGCGTTCTGGCCAATTTCGAGGAACTTGTTCATGCGGTCGCGAACTTCGGCCTCGGCCTTGTCGAACTCGGGAGTGTCGGCAGAAATCTTGCCCACATAAATCTGGTCGGAGAGATAGTTCTGCATGGTGTAGGGAAGCACGAAGTAACCATCGGCAAGACCCTGCATAAGTGCAGAAGCGCCAAGACGGTTGGCACCATGGTCGGAGAAGTTGGCTTCACCAGCTGCGAACAGGCCAGGGATGGTGGTCTGCAGTTCGTAGTCAACCCAAAGGCCACCCATGGTGTAGTGGATAGCAGGATAGATCATCATAGGAGTCTCGTAGGGATTGTCGGCGGTGATCTTCTCATACATCTGGAAGAGGTTGCCATAACGAGCCTCAACAACATCACGACCCAAACGCTGGATAGCATCAGCAAAGTCGAGATAAACAGCCAAACCGGTACCTACACCGTAGCCAGCATCGCAACGCTCTTTGGCAGCGCGGGAAGCCACATCGCGGGGAACGAGGTTACCGAAAGCAGGATAACGACGCTCGAGATAGTAGTCGCGATCTTCTTCGGGGATATCGGTGGGTTTGAGTTTCTTGGCACGGATAGCTTCAGCATCCTCTTTCTTCTTGGGCACCCAGATACGACCATCGTTGCGGAGAGATTCGCTCATGAGGGTGAGCTTGGACTGATAGTCGCCATGCACGGGAATGCAGGTGGGGTGAATCTGGACGTAGCAAGGATTTGCAAAGAGAGCACCTTTCTTGTGGCACTGCCAAGCGGCGGAACCGTTGGAGTTCATAGCATTGGTGGAGAGGTAATAAATATTGCCATAACCGCCAGAAGCCACTACTACTGCATGAGCAGCATAGCGCTCAAGTTCGCCAGTGACGAGGTTGCGGGTGATGATACCACGAGCACGGCCATCAACCACGACGAGATCCATCATCTCATGACGTTCATGAAGTTTAACGCTGCCACGAGCAATCTCACGGCTGAGTGCGCTATAGGCACCAAGGAGGAGCTGCTGACCGGTTTGACCGCGGGCGTAGAAGGTTCGGCTTACTTGTGCACCACCGAAAGAACGGTTGTCGAGAGTTCCACCGTAATCGCGAGCGAAAGGAACACCCTGAGCTACGCACTGGTCGATAATGTTGTTGGATACTTCGGCGAGACGATAAACGTTAGCTTCGCGAGCACGATAGTCGCCACCCTTGATAGTATCATAGAAAAGACGATAAATGGAGTCGCCATCATTCTGATAGTTCTTGGCAGCATTGATACCACCCTGTGCTGCGATGGAGTGAGCACGACGGGGAGAATCCTGGATGCAGAAAATATCAACATTGAAGCCCATGGCACCGAGAGAAGCGGCTGCAGAAGCACCAGCGAGACCGGTACCAACTACAATAACGTTGATCTTGCGCTTGTTGGCGGGGTTCACCAGTTTCTGGTGAGCCTTATAATTGGTCCATTTTTCGGAAAGAGGACCTTCGGGTATTTTGGAATCTAATTTCATGGTTTTATCTTGTTATAAGTTTTACTAGAATCTCTAAGGTTTCCCCCAGATTTTCTAGATAAATCTAGTGATTAGAAGCCGAGGAAAACTAAGATGGCAACGGCAGCGAAAATGAGGCAAACAGTCCATGCATAGATCTGAGCTATCATTTCAATTGCGCGATTGTATTTGTAGTTGTTCAAGCCCAGGGTTTGGAATGCGGATGCGAAAGCATGACGCAGATGGAACCAAACAACAACGAAGAAAATGAGATAGATAATAACCATAATAGGGTTGTGGAACTTCTCACGAGCCATGGAATAGAAATCGGGCTCGGCAGTGCCTTTGCCAAAGGTGGCATTGATAGCATCTCTCTCTTCCTTACTGAGATTCTTGAAATACTTATGATTCTCAGCAACTTTGGTAGGATCATTAATCATATTGACAATGGGAGCGATCTCACGGAATTTGGCCATCTGCTGATTGAATTCCTCAATCTGAGCGGGCTCGAGCTGATCTTTGAATTGCTCAAGCTGCTGTTCGTTGGTGGCAATGAAATCTTCGGGAGTGCACTGATACTGGTTGCAAGCCTGTGCAAGCTGAGCAACATCGCGATTGTCCTGAAGTTCCTCGACCTTGACCATATACTGACCCTTAACAAATCCGAGTTTTACGAAATAGAAATCGCAGAAGTGGACAATGAGCAGAACCAGAATAAGGATACCGGTCCAAATCATAAGCTTAGAACCAGTGTGGGTCTTGGTTTTGCTGGGCTGGTGATAACGCTCACTACCACGAGCAATACGATTGGTGAACCACAACCAAAGGGTGAGGAGGATGTGAAGGAGGATAGAACCAATAAGTACTACCTCGAAACATTTAACGATCCAGTTGGTGCCCATAAAATGGCAGAAAGCGCTGTACCAAGCACCATCGTCGTGACGAAGGACACACAAGTTTGCACAAGCATGGAACAGCAAGAAGATAAGCAAGAAACTGCCGAGCAGTGCCACACAAATCTTCTTGGTGATGGAATGGATTTTGGGTAAATTCATTTTTTTATTGTTTAAAATTAATTATTCTTTAATAATTTGTAATATTGAGCCTAGCCTGGTCCACGACCAGACCTAGGCTCATAACAAAGGCATTATTTCTTGCCACCACCGCCGAAGTCGTCGTAGTCGATCATCTCGGCAGGTACGCCGAGGCTGTCAAGCATCTTGACGACAGCTGCGCTCATGGGTCCGGGTCCGCACATGTAGTATTCGATATCTTCGGGAGCGGGATGATCCTTCAGATAAGTGTCATACATAACATTGTGTACGAAACCTGCAGTGTAAGGCACACCTGCAGCATCGGCAGCAGGATCGGGACGGTCAAGAGCCAGGTGGAAATGGAAGTTGGGGAAATCCTTTTCAATCTGATGGAAATCGTCCAAATAGAACACCTCGTTCAAAGCACGAGCACCATAGAAATAATGCATCTGGCGATCGGTGCACTTGAGGGTCTTGGCCATGTGCATAATCTGAGCACGGAGAGGAGCCATACCGGCACCACCACCAACCCAAATCATCTCAGGCTTGTTGGGCATATCTTCGGGATGTTCCTTGATATGGAAGTCGCCATAAGGGCCGGACATGATAACCTTATCACCAGGTTTGAGCGAGAAGATGTAGCTGGATGCAATACCGGGATTGACAGGCATAAAGTTGTTGCCACCAGGCACATGCTGATCTCTTGGTTTGAAAGGAGGTGTAGCAATACGTACTGTGAGCATGAAAACATCGCCCTCAGCAGGATAGTTGGCCATAGAGTAAGCACGAATGGTGGGTTCGGGGTTTACGCAACGGAGGTCGAACATCTTGAATTGTTCCCAAGCGGGAAGATATTCAGGAGTGATGAGGTCCTTGTCGAAATCGCTATATTTGATGTCGAACTTAGGAATTTCAATCTGTGCGTATGAACCGGGAGCAAAGTCCATGTGTTCGCCTTTGGGGAGTTTGACCTTAAACTCCTTGATGAAGGTGGCCACGTTGGTGTTGGAAACCACTTCGCACTCATACTTCTTAATGCTAAGGATGCTAGAAGGAACAGCAATTTTCATATCCTCTTTGACCTTAACCTGGCAGCCCAAGCGCCAGTGATCTTGAATCTGCTTGCGAGTGAAGAAGCCAACCTCGGTGGGGAGGATAGAACCGCCACCTTCAAGCACGCGGCATTTGCACTGGCCACAAGAGCCTTTACCACCACATGCAGAGGGGAGGAAAATCTTTTGCTCGGAGAGGGTTGAAATGAGGGAGTTGCCAGTAGGCACTTCCAATTTCTTATCGTCGTTGATAGTGATAGTCACATTGCCAGAGGGCATGAGTTTGGCGCGAAGCACGAGCAGCAGGGCAACCAGAATCAGGATGACTACCAGGAATACGACCAATGCGGTAATTATAGTCTGTGTCATTGCTAATCGATATTAAAGTTTGATACCCATAAAGCTCATGAAAGCCAAGCCCATGAGGCCAGTGATAATAAAAGTGATACCTACGCCCTTGAGTGCTGGGGGAATGTGGCTGTAGCGGAGTTTCTCGCGAATAGCAGCAATACCAACAATGGCGATAAACCAGCCGATACCACTACCGAGAGAGAAGCTAACAACTTCACCAATATTGGCGTAGTCGCGCTGCTGCATGAAGAGAGAACCACCCATCACGGCACAGTTAACTGCGATCAAAGGCAGGAAGATACCCAGCGAATTGTAAAGCGAGGGGCTGAATTTCTCAACCACCATTTCCACGATTTGCACGATTGCAGCAATTACGGCAATGAACATAATCAAAGAAAGGAAGGAGAGATCAACATTCTGGAACTTTTCACCGAGCCAAACGAGTGCACCAGGCTGAAGGACATACTTGTTGAGCAGATAGTTTACAGGCACGGTGATCAGCAGCACAAAAGTAACTGCGATACCGAGACCAGCAGAAGTTTTTACAGTCTTCGAGACGGCCAAATAGGAACACATGCCGAGGAAGAATGCGAAAATCATGTTGTCGATGAAGATCGACTTAATAAATATATTGATATATTCCATATTATTTTCTGTTTTTCGGTATGTGAATTATTTAGTCTTCTTGAAGATCTTTATCCTTGGTGCGCTGAATCCAGATGATAACACCGACCAAAATCAGAGCCATGGGAGCCATGATGACGAGACCATTGTTCTCATATCCGATGTTGTAGAGACCCAGCTTCTCCATCACAGGATAGCCCCAAAGGGTACCGCTGCCGAAGAGTTCACGAACAAAGCCGAGAATAACCAGGATAACACCGTAGCCCAAGCCATTGCCAATACCATCCAAAAGGGATTCCATTGGTTTGCGACTCATAGCGAAAGCCTCAAGGCGACCCATAACAATACAGTTGGTGATGATCAGGCCAACATACACAGAGAGCTGCTTGCTCACATCATAGACGAAAGCCATCAGCACCTGATTGACCAAGATAACCAGTGCGGATACGACCACGAGCTGCACGATGATGCGGATACGTGGAGGTATCGTATTACGCAGACAAGAAATAATCAAGTTGGCAAGAGCCACAACCACAGTGACGGAGAGAGCCATCACAAATGCGGGCTTCAGCTGTGCCGTTACGGCCAAACAGGAACAAATACCCAGCACCTGCACGGTGATAGGGTTATTCTTGGCCAAAGGAGTAGTGAAAATTTTAGACATTTTACTCATGGTTTACCTCCTCTTCGTTTGCAGCCTCCTCTACAGCAGTATTCTCCTGAGGAGCAGCTGCTGCGCGGGTGGCGTCGATGAATTTCTGATAGCGCATCAGGTCGGTGGCAAGCATCTCGTTGACACCATTCGAAGTCATGGTGCCACCAGTGATGGCATCAACCTCATGCATACCATTGGCATCAGCATTTTTCTTCACAGCAATGGAAATAACCTGTCCATTTTCGTCAAGAATCTGTTTGCCAATAAAAGGAGCCTGGAATTTCTCAGTGGTGATTTCTGCACCAAGGCCAGGAGTCTCGCTCTCATGGCTGAAAGTGACGCCAATAACGGTATTGAGGTCCTCGTCGAGAGCGATATTGCTGAAAATAGCGCCCCAAAGACCATTACCCTGAGTAGGAATCACATAGCCCTTGCGGCCATCTTTGGTGAAGACATACACAGGGAATGCACCCTGAGCTCCAGATTTTTCGATATTCTGCTGTTCTTTGAGTTTGATTTCAAATGCGCGAACATCACCTTTTTCCATCTTGGACTCTTTTACATTCCACACGGAAAGGATAGAACCATCGGTGGCCACGGTGAGTTCTTGATCGAAATACTGCTGGTAGTTTACGGCAGCCTCATCACGGGTCACATTGACATTGATGGCCTGAAGCAATACCTGCATTTTCTCATTGCGAATATTGTTGTCCTGACGTTCCTTGAGTCCCATAGCCACCACCGAAAGAATGACGGCTACTATAGCTACGAGGAGTGCGGAATAGAGGAAAATATACTTGTTGCTAAAGTTCTTCATGCCTTAACCTCCTTTCCTGCTTCAGCGCGACGCTGACGCATCTTAATGTTACGAGCAATAACGCAATGGTCGATGATGGGAGCGAAGCAGTTCATCAGCAGAATTGCAAGCATCATACCCTCGGGATAAGCGGGGTTGAGGACACGCAGAAGTACTGCAAATGCACCAATCAGAAGACCATAAATCCACTTACCGCAGTTGGTCTGAGCAGAAGTAACAGGATCAGTAGCCATAAACACAGCACCGAAAGCGAATCCGCCCATAACGAAATGGTAGTAGAAGGGCAACTGCATATAAGCGTTGGCACCAATTGCATTGAACAACAAGCCCATTGCGCCACCGCCCACGAAGACGGCAAGCATGGTGCGCCAACTAGCGATACCGCTGATAAGCAGAATCAATGCGCCTAATGCGATGGCAATAAAGCTGGTTTCGCAGGTACATCCAGGAATGGTACCGATAACCATATCGAGAAGGGATGCCGAAGGATTGCCACCAGTGGCAAGCTCACCCATGGGGGTAGCGCCAGTGAGGGCATCGGAGCCCCAAAGGTCGTTAGCGATCCACACTTTGTCGCCAGACATGTGAGTAGGATAGCTGAAGAAAAGGAATGCACGAGCCACCAAAGCGGGGTTGAGGAAGTTCATGCCAGTGCCGCCGAACACCTCTTTGCCGATGATTACAGCAAAAGCAACGGCCAAAGCCAACTGCCAAAGAGGAGTGGTAACAGGGACAATCATAGGGATGATGAAGCCCGAAACGAGATAACCCTCATACACCTCATGGCCACGAATCTGTGCAAAAGTGAACTCAATGCCAAGTCCCACGATATAGCTAACCGCAATCATGGGTACCAGGCGCAAGAAACCAAACCAGAAGCAATACAAGAAGCTAAAGGCCTCGCCACCCTGTGCCATGAGAGCGCAGGAGGTTTGATAGCCCACATTCCACATGCCGAAAAGCAATGCGGGGATGAGCGCGATCACCACGGTGATCATAGCACGCTTCATATCAACTGCATCACGAACATGTGCACCAGATTTAGTCACCTTGTTGGGAGTGAAAGCAAATGTTTCAAAGCCTCCGAAAGTAGCGGAGAGCCAAGGGAATTTGCCACCCTCGCTGAAAGTGGGTTTGATTTTATCAATAAAATTACGTAAGCCGTTCATTTGCATCACATAGCCTCCTTTCTTAAAGTCTCTAAGGCCTGACGAATCACAGGTTGAATGTCAGTCTTGGAGGTGTCGATAAATTCACACAAAGCGAAATCTTCGGGTTCCACTTCATAGATACCCAAGTTCTCCTGCAATTCCATGTCACCAATGATGCAGGCCTTGATGAGCTCGAGGGGATAAATGTCGAAGGGGAATACACGCTCGAAGTTACCAGCAAAGACATAAGGTCTTTCCTCGCCATGAGTGTTGGTGTCGAATTTGGGTTTCATGCAACTAGGCATCATGTCAAAGATGCTGTGCAAGCAACGGGGAATGAAACCACTGAGGAAAGTGCGAGAGAAGCTGTATTTGTCCAAACCAGGCATGAGCCAACCCATGAAGTCGTAGTAGTTGCCTTCAGGGATAATGGTGAGCAGACTGTCGTATCCACCCACAAAACTATCAGCAGCTACCTGAGTTCCGGAGAGCACATTGCCGCTTATGATACGATTGCCGCAAAGAGAGGCTTCGCTAACCATATTGGGATAATCACAGCTAATAGCCTGTGCCTTGACAATGGATTCAATGCAAGCACCGGCCATGATGCGGTAATAGTGAGGATCCTTGATTTTGGCACCAGCCACAGCGATGGTCTTTTCAGGACGATACTCACCAGTCTTAACCAGATGGCCAAGAGTGGCAATATCTTGAGGATTCATGGTCCACACCACTTCACCCTTGTTGATGGGGCAGAGTTTGGCGATCTGTGTGCCCACATTACCTGCGGGATGAGGGCCGTTGACCACATGGAGTTCCATGTTGCTAATTTGGCTCTTCACCTGTTCAGCTTTGGCCAGGAGTTTTTGGCCATTGCGGAAGCAAACATGGAGTTTGCCCTGGGTGAGCGTTGCAAGTGCTTCAAGGCCTTTGGTGAAGTCATCTTCACGACCGGCGAGAGCAAAATCATAGCAAGGAGCAAGGGGTGCGCTATCAAAGCAGCTCACCACAATTGCCTTGGGAGCGTTGTCGGGGTTGGCAACAGTGCCGAAAGGACGTTGGCGGACCATCGTCCAAAGACCACACTGGAGCATCTGTTCCTTGAGGTCGGAGGGCATGGGGGCAGGAGCCTTCTCGCAAGCGTCGTCTTTTTCGACCACCACAGCCAAAAGAAGGCGTTTCTCTCCCCTCACCACAGCCTTTACTCGGCCAGCCACGGGTGAGCAAAAGCGAATGCGCTCATCTTTCTTATCGCAGAAAAGCACATCGCCAGCTGCCACGATGTCGCCCTCGGCCACCAACAAGCGGGGCACAAGACCCACATAGTCGGTAGGCTTGATGGCATAGGTGGCGATGTTGCGTGCATCAGTTGAGCGAAGCACGGCAGCGCCTTCCATGGGCAGATCAAGGCCTTTTTTTATATTAATTATATTTGCCATAGGGATTTGATAGTTGGTATTTTATGTTACTAAATCCAAGTCCCTGCAGAAGCTGCACCCTTGGACAGGATGCAGCTTCTACCAGAGACCTGGAATTCAGCTTAGATTATGCTCTATCGATTAGTGGTTCAGAGGCACACCTTCAACGAAGACGGGCTCGAGCATGTTTTCGGGCTGCATGATCTTCTCGTACTGTTCGGGGGTAAGGAAACCGTGTTCAAGAACGAGTTCCTTCACGCCACGGCCGGTTTCGAGAGCTTCCTTAGCAACCTTGGTGCTCTGTTTGTAGCCGATATAGGGGTTGAGCATGGTAACGATACCGATGGAGTTCTCAACGAGCTCTTTGCAACGAGCTTCGTTAGCAACGATACCATCGATGCAACGGGTGCGGAGGGTGTCAACACCGTTCATCAGCAGGTGTACGCTCTCGAAGCAAGCGTAGGTCATAACGGGCTCCATAACGTTGAGCTCGAGCTGTGCATTGTCGCAACCCATAGCCACGCAAGTGTCATTGCCGATAACCTTGTAGTTGATCTGGTTCATAACCTCAGGGATAACGGGGTTAACCTTACCGGGCATGATGGAGGAACCGGGCTGCATCTCGGGGAGGTGGAGCTCAGCGAGACCGCAACGGGGACCAGAACCCATGAGACGGAGGTCGTTGCAGATCTTGTTCAGACGGAGGCTGAAACGCTTCATAGCGCCGCTGTACTGCACGAGGCAAGCGGTGGAGCTAGTAGCTTCGATGAGGTTGCCAGCCAGCTTCACATTCCAACCGGTAACTTTGCGGAGAGCCTCGTCACAGAGCTTGCTGTAGCCGGGGAAAGCGCAGATACCAGTTCCGATAGCGGTAGCGCCCATGTTGTGGGTGAGGAATTCCTGAGCAGCGTGGTCGAGGTTTTCCATCTCAAGACGGATAGCAGCTGCGAAACCGCTGAAAGTCTGACCGAGAGTCATAGGAACTGCATCCTGGAGCTGGGTGCGACCCATCTTGATGATGTTCTTGAACTCTTCAGCTTTCTTCTCGAGGCTCTTAGCGAGCATATCGAGGTGACCCATGAACTCGAGGTGTTCGAGGTAGAGACCCATGTGGATAGCGCAAGGATAAGCGTCGTTGGTGGACTGGCTACCATTGACGGTATCGTTGGGCATGCAACCCTTCAGGTATTCACCCTTCTGGTGGCCCATGTGCTCGAGAGCGATGTTAGCGATAACCTCGTTAGCGTTCATGTTGGTGGAAGTACCGGCACCACCCTGAATCATGTCAACGGGGAACTGGTCGATATATTTACCAGCGAGAATCTCATCGCAAGCGAACTGGATAGCTTCGCTCTGCTCTTTGGTGATCATGTTCACCTGACCATTAGCAATAGCTGCAGCTTTCTTAGTGTAAGCGAGACCCTTTACGAAGTTGGGGAAGTCGCTGAGTTTGCGGCCAGAGATAGGGAAGTTCTCAATTGCACGCTGAGTCTGTACACCATAATAAGCCTCTGCGGGAACTTGTTTTTCACCCAGCAGGTCGCTTTCAATGCGGAATTTCTGTTCTGCCATTGTAGTAGAATTTTTTATTTGTTAATAATTATTTTGTTATATTTTTGATACTATTTTTTTTGATGTATTGTCCTATTCTTCATATCATTACCTATTACCCGAAAGGAACAATAATCAATGCAAATATAAGATTATTTTTTGAATATTTTCTTCATTTTTTTCATATTTCTTCATCACGTTCCGCTTGGCAACTTGTATTCAACACATTACAATTGAAAACCAAGCGATATTTAACATTCTCACCACCCTAATCCCAGCCACTAGAAGCTTTTTTATTCGCAGATGAATATTGCCCTCCGATTCGGTGTTGGAGGACCTTTTCTGGTTGCAGAATCCCTTGATTATGGTTGGCCAATCGTTGGACGTTCATTCACGCTTGCAAGAAGCTTCAATCCTCCTAAGGAGTTGCTTCGTTGCAGGAACGCTGAATATTCGATGCCTCATGGTTCTTTCTTCGCTCCAGATACCCTTTCAGCGAAGCCGAGCGAAGCCTGAGCGAAAGATGAGCGAAGAACCAGCGAAGCGGCAGCGAAGGAGCAGCGAAGCGGCAGCGAAGCGGCAACGAAGCGGCAACGAAGCGGCAACGAAGCGGTATCGAAGCGGCAGCGAAGCCACTTCGTTGCCCGAGCGAAGGAAGAGCGAAGCCACATGCAGCCGCCATCGAAGCCCAGTGGGTGAATGAACCATGTTCATGCCATACAAATCTTTTTTTTGCAGGCGAATTAAAACTTTCAATAAATCTATACACTAAATATTGTCGAAGTACGTTACTTTTGGGAACAATCATTTTCATCATTTCAAAGAAATTCAACACTCAGCATGATTATCGACTTTAACACCCTTGAAGAAACCGCAATCCCTCATTTCAAAGGCGGAGAGAAAGAGACTATGGCTCGAATGTATTTCGATGGCACCAACCGCATTATGAAAGGTCGCCTTTGCCCAGGCGCAAGTATTGGCCTGCACACTCACGATACGAACTGCGAGGTTATTTTTATCACAAAGGGACAAGGGCATGTGCTCTATGACGGCGACAAGCTACCCATTAGCGAAGGCATGGTTCACTACTGCCCCAAAGGCCACCAACACAGCCTAATCAATGATTCAGATAACGATCTTGAATTCTCTGCAGTTGTAGCACAGCAATAGAGCCACGATACAACCACGCTACCATTAATTATTGTGCATCGCGACCTAGAAACAGTTCAAATTGTCAACAAATTATGGAATCACTCCTTTCTCAAAGATTGGGCATCAAAGAGGTCAAAAGTTTGGCAAAAGCGATATCGGCCGAGACTCTTTGGCATCTAATGCAGGAGCCTGATGATGTAGTAAGCCGTAATGCTGCATGGGTGATGACACACAAACCGGACCATGAAGTATCATCCATACCCCAAAAGCCACTTATTGACTTGGCAATCTCCACCCCCAGCGAAGCACTAAGACGACTGTCGCTCGCCCTAATTCTTCGCCAACCTATACCAAAGGAGAATCTAAGAACTGATTTTCTCGACTTTTGCCTCCAACACATGGTATCGCTAGAAGAGCCCTGTGGGGTGCAAGCCCTTTGCATGAAACTAGCCCACGAAATGTGCCAATTCTACCCCGAATTGTCGCAAGAGTTCAAGGCCACAATCAACATGATGCCTACTGAGCACTACAAACCCGGGGTAAAACACCTAATAAGCAAATACAAACAATAGTTCATGAAGTACCTATCCATTCTTTTCTCATTATTATTTTCGGCCTGCATACCTCAAGTAAATGACACCAATACACTAGCGCAACTGGAACTGCCATCTATTGAAGATACCGAGGATGTATATTATTACTCAGGATTCACCTCTTCCTACAATCATACAACGTTGGTACCCAACTGGGTGGCATACGAACTTACTACAGAAGAATTAGACGGCAACTACAATACTCGAAGCTCTAATTTTTCTCGTGATCCCAATGTGAAAGGCCGGCAAGCTTCCCGAGAAGACTATTCTCGCTCAGGATGGGACAAGGGGCACATGGCTCCAAAGGCCGATATGCGCTGGTCAGAGAGCGCCTATTGGGAAAGTCATTATTTCACCAATGTTTGCCCACAAAATCATGAGATGAATGCCGGTGATTGGAATTATTTGGAGAAATCCGTACGCCGCTTAGCCCGGAAATACAACAAAATATGGGTTGTATGTGGACCGATTTTTGATATTTGCACTTATGGCTCTATTGGGCAAGCCCAAGTGCAAATACCCGATAGGTTCTTCAAAGCATTACTCATACAGACTAATGGCGAATACCATGCCATAGCATTCATTATGCCCAATTCCCCGGCACATCATAAGCTCGAATCGCAAGCCATCAGCGTAGATGAACTGGAGGCAACTATCAATCGTGATTTGTTCTGCAACCTCCCCGATTCTATCGAAGCAGCAGCCGAAGCGCAATATGATCTGAGTTATTGGAAGTAAACATTAGGCGTGATGGAATTCAAATCCGATATTTTTAGTATCTTTGCATTAAAATATCCAGCAGCATATTGATATGGGAAAACACCGTTATATCATTGTCATAGCAACCATTGTGATGATTTCTGTAATGGGGGGATGCAAACACAAAAGCACAGAATCTGCCCCCATTGACGAACCCACCATGATAAACTTGTTGCACGATGCCTACCTCATTGAAGGCTATTACACCGTGGAAACAGGATACAGGTTCGACACCTTGCACGCTCAGATGGCAGCAAGCTACGATAGCTTATTTGCCCAATACAACATCTCAAAATCCGACTTCGACACTTGCATTGCTTGGTATGTCAGGCATTATGAAGCATACCAGCGTGTAGTAGATTCAGTGTCGGCACGTCTCACCAGAGAAGCAGAACTTGTACGCAACGAAGTAAACAGTTCTCCGCAGCCAGAGCACGACTTACCCAAACGAGAGGCCGAACATGAAAGCCCATCTGGCGAAATCCCAACAGAGATATTCATATAATCCTCATAGACGATAAAATGAGCCCTCTATTAAGACCACATCTTGGTCATGATAGAGGGCTCAATTTTTCATTGACAGGCGCCACATTGAAACTCAGACAACCACTATTCATTTGGATAATTTCAGTTTTGCAAGCGAAACTTACAAACCGAAATCCTTATATTTCAGTCCTTTTGGGCTGAGCTTGCTCGGCTAGAAAAAGAAATATTAGATGCTGCCCTTATTTATTAGAAGGAGTGAATGTGCTGTCGGAATGGACACCATTCTTACGCATCTCAGCAATTTCTTCGTCGCTAAATTTGTGAGACTCCTTCTTCACGTTAGGATTAAGCACAGCAGGCACATTAATCACCTCGCTCACCAACCAGGTCTTGTTTCGTTTTACCAAGGTGAGGTTGCCATCTTGTTCAACCGTGGGAGTGCTTTTGTGATAAGCTACTGTAGCAATAGTATCATCTATCACCATTTCGCCCAACGTGATAGTAGCAGGAATATTATTGGCATAGATACTAGGATCTACGTTTTCCATTATTTTCTCATAGAAAGCCAATGTGGATTGGCAAGTTTGCTCCGTAGCAAAAGGTCTTGCTTCGCTAGGTTTGTAATTGCCCATAGCGTCGAGGTAACCTTGAGCAGCGGTGGTTATTTTTTGGCTGTCGCTTTGACAGGCAGATGCCAGAATAGCGAGTACAGCGAGTATAGAAAGACGAATATTTTTCATAATCAAGGATTGATGGTGGAAAAAAAGAGAGTGCCCTAAGACACTCTCTTTTGCTATTTTGTGAGTGAAGCTCTAAGTCAATTAGTTCTTCTTAAAGGCATCAGCAGCAGAGGGCTTTTTAGCACCGAGGGTGTTGCCAACAGAGGGCTGCTTACTACCAGCAACGTTCATGACTTCTTCACCGCCTTTTTTAAGTTCGCCAGCTACTTCAGAAACATCTTTCTTGGTCTGAATAGCAACAGCTTTAGCGGTCTTGATTTCTTCCTTAACCTGCTCGGCTTTGGATTTCTTCTTAGCGGGAGCTTTGGTTGCAGTAGCTTCAACTACGGGTTCTTCGGCAACGATAGTGTCAACAGCAGGAGTGGTGTCGATAACTACGGTGTCGATAGCGGGAACGGTGTCAATAGCTTCTTCAGCAGCATTGTTATTGCAAGCTACCATCATACCGCAAGCTGCGATAGCGAGAGCGGCGAGTTTGAAAGTTTTTTTCATTGTAAGTATAAACGTTTATTATTGAATAATTAGCGAACGTTCATTTTCTTGAGGAGGCCTTTGCTCTCAAGAGCGAACTCAACGTTGGAGAAAGTGAGTGCGAGAACAGCCTTGGGAGACTCGCTACCATCAGAAGCGTGAGAGTTCTCAACAACGTCGGTGAGGGAGTACATATTAGCGCTCATGGTGCAGCTCATGGTGTGAGCAGTCAGGTCAAGAGCAGAGCAGTTGATGGTCTCAGAACCGTCAGCATAGAACTGCCAGTCACCATACTGGTTGCCACTTGCAGTATAGTAGGTATCCTTATAAAGCTCGATGTTGTAGAGAGCCATAGTGTTAGTGGAGCTACCGAGGAGGTAGTTAACGATGTAGGGGAAATAAACGCTAGTACCTTCAGCCTCTTTAGCAGCCTGGAAGAGCCACATCCAAGCACCAGCCTGAGAAGTCAGGTCTGCGCAAGCTGCATCGCACCAACCAAGTTCAAGAGCGCTGCCACCGAGAGTAGCGGAGAAAGTAGCCTGAGGTTTAGCCTCGAAGTTAGCGGTAAGAGTGGTGTTAGCGTTAACGGTGAAGGTGTAGGGGTTGTCGGTGATGCTGCCATTCCAGTTGAGGAAGTTAGCGTTTGCAGCGGGGGTAGCAACAACGGTAACCTCGGTACCAGGAGCATAGCTTTCCTGCTGAGGATTGATGGTAACGGTGCCAAGAGTAGCGTCGTTAGCGTTAACGGTCACAGTGTAGGTAGTGGGCTGTTCAGGATCAGTACCCTCGGGAGTTTTCTCACCGCAAGATGCAAACATCATGCTACCAGCAGCCAAAGCGATGCTGAAAAATTTGAAAATGTTTTTCATGTTGTGTGTTGTTTTTAAATTGTTTATAAATAAAAATGTTTAACTGTTCCGTAAATATTTAATGTGCAAAGGTACGATTTTTTTTTCTATCACGAATACTTTTTTGTTTTTTTACGATTTATGCGTATCTAAAGCATCTCTCAGTCCATTGCCCAAAAGCATAAACGCTAGTACAATTATCATGATAGCAATGCCTGGTATTAACGGCAGATATGCACTATCCAGTAATATATAGCTGTAATTCTCTTTGACCATTGACCCCCATGAAGGCATAGGGGGCTGCACGCCGATGCCCAAGAAACTCAGGCCGGCCTCAAGCAATATTGCGCTGGCAAAATTGGAAGCCGTCACCACAATAATAGCCCCAGTGATATTGGGCAGGATGTGTTTGAATATGGTACGAAAAGTGCCATACCCAAGTGCGTGAGCCGCTTCTACATATTCTTTTTCCTTGATGCTGAACACCTGGCCTCTTACCACACGTGCAATATCCACCCACATGGTAAGTCCCACTGCAATGAACACTTGCCAGAAGCCTTTGCCCAAAGCAAAAGTGATGGCTATTACCAACAACACTGTGGGAATTGACCAAACCACGTTGATCAGCCAAGTAATAAGGTTATCTACCCACCCGCCAAAATAGGCAGCCATCGCACCTAATGTGATACCGATAACAAGCGCAATCATGATGGCGATGAGGCCAACCGACAAACTCACTCGGCTGCCTATCACAATCATACTAAACACATCCCGGCCATAGCCATCTGTGCCTAAAAGGAACGTCCGTGTTTTACATTCAACAATCTTTTCTTTCGGCACAACTCTTATCTCACCATCGTTGGGCACACTACCCGTATATGTCTCCACCGCCACACTATCGCCCATAATGGTGGTACAATAGGTAGGGATAGCGGTATAGGGCAACTGCTGCCCGAAAAGCATCTTGCGAAAAATATTGGTCTTGGAGGCGGGCAATCCATCATCAATATAAGTAAATTCCACCCGGCTCATTGGCTTTAGCGTGGCAAGTTCTAGATATTGCTGATTGCAATGAGGGGTGCTATCCGGTGTAATAAGATAGCCCAAGATTGCCATTACCACAAACATGCCAATCACCATCAAGCTGAGCACAGAAAGCCTATTGCGGCAAAATCTTCGCCATGCCATTGCAGAGAGCGAAGAGCTCTGATGAGGAGCTTCTTGCTGCAGGAAATCTCTATGCTTACGCGAGAATAACGATTGGATGTTCATTTAGAAAGCGGTGTGGTTTAGATAAGACCCAAATCGCACTTCACATCATCACTCAAGGAATTCCAGTCCCAAGGTGGATTGAACGTAAGTTCCACATCCACCGACTTAATGCCTTCTATATATCCAACCATCTGCTTCACTTCCTGGAACATATATTCAGCTTCAGGGCAATCGGGGGCAGTCATGGTCATCAATATCTTCACGTTCAATTCATCATCAATATCAATATTATAGATAAGCCCAAGGTCGAAGATATTCACCGGAATCTCGGGATCATAAATATTCTTGAGACAGTTGATAATAGCATCGTTGATGGTTTCTTTGTTGGGAGCCATAGTGGTAGTTGCTTGAGGATTGTGATTATTTCATTGAGTAAGCCAAAGCATACATCTTCATCTGTTTCACCATTGAGGTGAGGCCATTGCTGCGCGTGGGAGACAGGTGTTCCTTCAATCCAATCTCATCAATAAAATGCAAGTCGGCATCGGTAATATCCTTAGGGGTCTGTCCGTCAAGAGCCCTGATAAGCAGACTAATAATACCTTTGGTGATAACAGCGTCGCTGTCGGCCTTGAAAAAGAGTTTGCCATCCTTGCATTCGCAGCTGAGCCACACACGGCTCTGGCAACCCTTAATCAGGTTGCTTTCGGTCTTATCTTTTTCATCAATCACGGGGCATTCTTTGCCCAACTCTATAATATATGCGTATTTGTCGAGCCACTCATCGTAGCAGGCAAATTCGTTGATAATAGATTCAGAAATCTCTGCAATAGTCATAATATAATATATTGTATCAATAAATAAAGTAAAATCGGTTTTCTACTTGGGAGCTGTACGCACCACATAAGCCGCTATCAAAGCAAAGACAGCCTGTGGCAACAACACAGATATAAAGGGGTTCAAGGTGCCGAAGACAGCAAACACCGTGGACACCTTCATGAACACGATAAAGCCAAAGGCCAGCGTGATACCTATGGCCAGATGGACGCCTATACCGCCTCGGGATTTGCGGCTCGAAACACCCACGCCGATAAAAGTCATGATGATAATAGCAAATGGATTAAGCAGACGCTGATAGAGTTCAATCTTGGCTGATATTACGGCTGTAGAGCCGCGCATCTTCATTTGCTGGATATGGCGATAGAGTTTGATTGAATTCATCGTTGTGATGTTCACCGAATTGGCGTCGAAATCGGCAGGTGCCACATCGAGCTTGCGCATCGAATGTTTGTCCCTAGTAAGCCGCTCTTTGCGTCCGTCGATAGTACGATGAACAAAGTTTTCACATTCCCATTTACCACTCACGGTGTCATAGGTAATGCGAGTGCAGGTGATTCTATCCACCAAACGATAGTTTTCGTCGTATGTATCACGGTGGAAGAAATGAGCCCTCATGGACTGAGACTCATAGCTATCGGCATAAATCTGCACCCCCTTTGAGGGTTGGAAATGCAGGTTGCTGAAATAGCTGGGCTGGTGCTGATAGATGTACTTATTCTCAAACTTGGCCAAGGTGCGATTGTTGACCGGAATGAGGAAGTTGCCGATGGCCAGCACCAATAGGGCCACCATTATTGACCCATAAAGATAAGGGCGGAGCATCCGTTTATAACTAATGCCGCTGCCCAGTATGGCAATTACTTCGGTGTTGCCCGCCATCTTCGAGGTGAAGAAGATGACGCTGATGAAAATAAATAGCGGGCTGTAGAGGTTGACAAAGCCCGGAATGAAATTGAAGTAGTAATCAAAAACGATTTCCCGGAACGGAGCATGTCCGCCCAGGAAATCGTCAAGTTTTTCCGATACATCGAAAGTGATGACAATGACAATAATAAGTGCCATCGCCAGCAAGAAGGTCTTCAGGTACTTGAATAGAATATACTTGTCAAGTTTGGGGAAGCTTCTCACTATTTCTCGATGCCGAACAGTTTCTGGAAATTAGTCAAACAATCAAGCACATTCACTTTAACGTGGATGAACTCGTCAACACCGTAGCCCTTGTAGGTCTCAACCATCTCTTTGGGATAGCCAGCCAGCACAATGCTCTTGACTTTGCCCTTCAAGCCGGTGCAAACGCCTTCAGCGATCTCTGCATACTCGTCGTCGCTGGAGCACATAACCACGATGTCGGCCTTTGCTTCGAGAGCAGCCTTTACGCCCTCTTCTGCAGAAGCGAAGCCAGTGTTGTCGATAATTTCGTAGCCTGCCACGCCGAAGAAGTTGGTAGCGAAACCACTACGAGCTTTGCGCATAGCCAAGTTACCATAAGTGAGGAGGAATACCTTAGGACGGATACCGCTGTTTTCGGTAGCAAGGCGGAGGTTCTCAAATGCCTCGGCACCGCGATAACGGCGGAGAGGACGAATCTCAGTGCCCTTCTCGCAGCAAGACTTAGCGCTGCAGTAAGCGCTCTTCTTTGCAACGCGCTCCATGCCCTTATCGCCAAGGTTGGGATACTGGTTGGTGCCAAGGATGGTGGTTTTGCGGGTTGCGATTTCCATATCACGCTGCTGAGCGATTTTTTCTACCTCGTCCTGCACGAAGCCTTCGCGGATAGCTTTTGCAAAGCCGCCCTTTTCCTCTACAGCGAGGAACTGCTGCCATGCATACTGTGCGATGCTGTCGGTGAGGTTTTCGATGTAGTAGCTACCTGCAGAGGGGTCAACGATCTTCTCCATGTAGCTCTCTTCCTTGAGGAGGAGCTGCTGGTTGCGAGCAATGCGATAGCCGAAGGTGTCGGCCTCTTTGAATGCGATATCGAAGGGGTTGGTGGTAATGCAGTCGGCACCAGCAATAGCAGCAGACATGGTCTCGGTGGTGGTGCGGAGCATATTCACATAAGGATCGTAAACGGTCTTGTTCCAGATGGAGCTGGTGGCGTTGATGAACATTTTGTAAGCGCAGTCGCAAGCGGGCTGATATTGCTCAACAATCTTGCTCCAAAGGAGACGTGCGGCACGGATCTTGGCAATTTCCATGAAGTAGGTGCTGCCAGTACCGAAGTTGAAGATCATGCGGGAAGCGATTTCCTCAACCTTCAAACCCATCTCGGTGAGGTGAGCGATGAGGTCGTTGGCTGCTGCCAGAGAGAAACCGAGTTCCTGAACGATGTTGGAACCAGAATTGTGGATGTGGCGACCATTGATGGCCATCACGCGGAATTTAGGCAGATTAGCCTTGGCAAATTCGATGATTTCCTTTGCCTCTTTGTAGCTGTTTTCTTCGCCATTGCAGAAGCTGCCGAAAAGAAGTGCATGGCCATAGATATCATAGTTGCAGCTGCCTTCCACATTCTCAGCATTGTAGCCATTCTCCTTTACCACCTGGGCAAACATCTTAAGGGTCTCAAGCATGTTCTTGCTGCAGTTGAAGTTAACCTTGCAAGCCTCGGGATTGATGTCTTTCAAGAGGGTCTTCATCTCAGCAACGGAGTTTACATTGCAAGCTGCAAAACCGATGGAGTTAGCGCCACGGTTGAGGGCTTCAAGTGCCAATGTATTAGCCTCTTCGAGGGTAGCAGCTTCGATGTCCTGACGGATATCCCATACATTGTTGTCGGCGTTTTTGCCACGGGTGTAGGGCACCTGAGCGGGGTTGCAGTCAAGATACTCGAGATTTTCCAAATCCTCAGCGCGATAGTAGGGCTTTACTTTGAAACCTTCGATGGTCTTCCAAACAAGCTTCTTTTCATAATCTGCGCCTTTGAGGTCGCGATTGATTACTTCTTCCCATTTTTCGGTGGAAATGGGGGGGAATTCGCTAAATAATTTGTTGTCTTCCATTATATTATATTTTATATATTACCCAAATTAATTTAGCAAAGATACAAATATTTTTTTAATAAGAGATTTTTTTTCTCCCTTATTTAAAAAATGCCCTCGATCAGCAGTCGCCATCAAGCCCCAACGCCCAGGCCACAGGTGCTATACGTCAATCACTTGGCATGAGTTTTCGCCCACATAGAGCAAGTAGCCCTTCACGTGCGGATACCCCATCGTTTCTATCACTTGGCAGTATCGCAGCACTTGCTCTCTGTGGTCCAGCTTGGGTGCGCCTGTCTTGAAGTCAATCACCCACGTTTCGTCTGGTGCAAACACAATTCGGTCGGGTCGAAGCACGCTTCCTTGCCAAACGATATCGCACTCATTTTTGCTCTTCAGCTGAGGGTCGAAAAACTTGGCCACTTCGGGCTGCGCCATCATCCTATGCAGTGGCTGTGCCAAAGCATCCAACTCTTCATCTTCCAAATGGTTGCGCTTGGCAAAAAGGGACAAAGCCAATTCCACCTCCTGACTGCTTCGAATCATCGAAAGCAGCTCGTGCATCTGTGTGCCCCTCACTATTGCCGATTCGTTCACTTCGCCAAAAGCAATCCCCGATTGCACTGCTATGGCTATACGATCATCCCACCGCGGGAAAGTCAGATGGCTGACGGCAATATTGTTCACATCCACAGGCTCTTCGTGCGAGGGGACCTTATGTGAGCATTCGCCATAACACCACACATTATCCCTCACCTCTTTGGCTCCGCCACGGTAGCCCATAAAGTCCATCAGCAGCGACCCATAGTCGGTCTTTGCTTCATCGTCTTTGGCCTCTTTCATCTGGCAATACACCATTAGCTTTTCTTTGGGCCTAGTAAGGGCCACATACAGCAGATTGACGCGATCCATCTCACTGAGCTGACATTCTTCGTTGTATTCGGCATCGAAAAGGGTTGGCTCACCCTTCTTGGGTCGCACAAGACTTGTTGGCAATGGGATATCGCTATCGGCTGGTGTGCGCACCCATATACTGTTGTAATTCAATCGCTCCGATGGGATAGGATAAAGAATCACTGGCGACTCCAGTCCTTTGGACTTGTGAATCGTCATCATTCGCACTGCGTTTAAGTCATCAGCGGTGCTAGTGGACAGTTTATCTGCCTGCTTGTCAAACCATTCCATAAACTCTGGTAGGTTCTGCCTGTGGTTGGAAGCATATTTCTGCACCACGTTCAAGAACGTGGCCACATACCCTGTTTCTATCCCGCTGAGATGCAGCATCCTCAGAGATTCTTCGCAGCAGTCGTATAGTCCTAAATGATTCAGGTATTCCGTATTGAGGCTCAGCCCATCAGCTTGCAATATTGCATCAAGAGACGGTAGATTTTGGCGGTTAAGGAACACCTCTTCATGGCAGCAGGGTATTTTATCCAGCTGGTAGAGGTATTGCAGCACCTTCATGGCCGAAACCAGGTCGGATGGGTCGTTGATGTACTGGAGCAGACTCCTCAACAGCATCACCACCCGACTTTGGGTGAGCAAAAACGACTCGCTGGATACCACCGGGACACCCCGCTGCGTGAGATATGTCGAAACCTCGCCCAGCGTGCTCTTCTTGCGCGCCAAGATTGTGATGTCGCGGTAATCATACCCCTGCTGCCCCACCAATTGTTGTATGTCTTCCAACATCTGCTGCCATATCTTGTCTATCTCTTTGCGATCCACGTCCCACATGCCCAGCTGCACATATCCGCCTTCTTTGGTGGGCTTTTGGCAGAGATCGGGCGTATCCGAATTGCCTATATATATTTCTTGCAGCCCTGCATTTTGTTCAAATCTGCTCTTCACCGCCCACTCAAAGAATTCGTTGTTGAACTCCACCACCTCACGTGCTGTACGGAAGTTTTTGTCCAAATTCATGGATTGCGCCACACCCTCGCTTTCAAGCAGTCGGCCATGCACACTGCTATCCACATGTGGCAGCTGAACGAATTGGCCCACATCGCCTTGACGGAAACGGTAGATGGCCTGCTTGCCATCACCCACCACCAACGAAGTGTGTTGCTCGCTCACCCCGTTTTCCAGCAGTGGCACCAAATTCTGCCACTGCATGCGCGAGGTGTCTTGGAACTCGTCAATCAAATAATTGTAATATCTATTTCCTATGCGTTCATAGATAAAAGGCGAGGGCTCATCCTGCACCACCCGCGATATGCTTTTATTGAAATCCGAGATGTGCACAATCTCGTTGTCATGCGCAAAAGCTTTCACCAGTTCTCCCATCTTGCCCAGCAAGGCCATGGAATATAGGTTTTTCATCATCAGCTTTCGGGTGTTGTATTTCTTCCCCTCCTGCTCACGCAGTTCACCAATCTTTCTATGCACCTCCTGCAACTTAGGCTTCACACTCGACAGCAACTCTTTGGTAGCCTCGCTGCATTTGCTGCCCCCCAGTTTTTCGCCTTCCAAATATTCTAGCACACGGCTGTTGGGCAAAGCCAAACTCCCATCGGCCACCTTGCCGAAATACACACCAGCACCCGTCTTGCCATAGAAGAAATCCAATGGGTCCAGCCCTGCCTGATTGATGATATCGCACCCCTGTTGTCCCAACTCGCGCATCTGCTGCTCATAGTGTCGGTTCTGCTCGTTCATCGATTTGCGAATTGCTATGAATTGGGCGGCGGTGAGGTGGGCAAATTCTGCAATGAACGCTGGGGCTTCTTCCTTGAACAATTCTTCGGCCAACTCGGCCACCTCTCTCTCAATCATGAACCCCTTGCCTTCGTTCATCTTGCTTTCGGCAAACTCACACATCACCTGCGTCAATTCCTCCTGTCCCTCGCTGCCGGCCAGCGCCATCAGGTCGTCCACAGCCTGGGCAATCTGCTCGCTGTTGTCCAGCGACACGTTGAAGTTCATGGGCAGATTCAAGTCGTGAGCAAAAGTGCGCACCAAGCGGTGCATGAAACTATCAATGGTGCACACCGCAAAGTCGGAATAGTTATGCAATATCGCTTTGCGCACCGTGTCGGCATATTGGCGCAGCATGTCGTTGCCCATACCCATCTCGCGGGCTATATCGCCACCCATACTGCACGAGGTGCCACATTCCACCATAGCGTCCAACTCGCGCACAATACGCTCTTTCATCTCATTGGCTGCCTTGTTGGTGAAAGTGATGGCCAATATGCGGGTGAAGCGCTTTTTCAAATCTTCACCTCGGGCCGAGAATGCCAGTTTCAGGTATTCGCGCACCAAGGTATAGGTCTTGCCCGAGCCTGCGGCTGCACGGCAGATGATAAAACGACTTTGATCCATGTGTGAGTACAGCTATTGTTAATCCTCAAATAACGGATATTCTCGCAAAATATTATCCCCTACCCTATGGCACAATAATTGATGCTCATCTTATCAATTATGGACAAAGAAAGAATGATTTTTGAAATCGATCGCCGCACCGTCACCGAGGGCGACATCGTGGAAATAAACTGGCGCTGCCCCGAGGCAGAACAGGTAAAGCTCACCATCAACAACGGATTCCGTTCCAACGAGATACAGCTGGAGCAGAGCGGCACCAAGCGGTTCCGCCTCAACCGATCCAAGGGCAAAACCCAACTGCGCATAACGGTGATGCTGCAAGGCAAGGAGCACCACAAAGATATTTATGTAAAGGTGAAGAAGATGCCCACCGTCAAAGCCGAAACCGTGGACTCCAACGGTCGAAAAGTTAACTTTCTTATGCGTTGGTGGCAGCAGGCGCTGACAAAATGGCACGCCACCAAAGCATCCATCGACTTTCGCCTTAGGGGGCTTTCGGTCAAAAAGCAATTTGCCGTCAAGCTGCTAGCCGCCATCGCAGTCATGCTCATCATCAGCTTCTTTTGGCCCAAGTTCTACACCGTTGCGCTATCCACCATTGCCATCATCCTCATCGTGGTATTGCTGCGCAAAGACTGACCCCTCGCCCCTAGCCCAGCCCCAAGCAACGACACGCCCAATGCATCTCAGATGCGTTGCCCCGATCGTAAGCAACGATAAGCGCAGGTCGTAAGCAACGATTATCTCAACACTATTATCCTATATATAAGCCTTACAAAATTATGAAAGTCCTCCTAATCAACGGAAGCCCACGCAAAGAAGGCAACACCTACGTGGCATTGAACGAAGCAGCACAGCAGCTGCAACGCAACGGCATCGACACCGAAATCTTATGGCTTGGCACCCAAGCCGTGCACGGATGCATCAGCTGTCAGAAATGCCGCCAAGGCGACACCCCTGGTCATTGCGTTTTCAACGACGACCCTTGCAACCAAATAATTGACAGTATGAAGCAGGCCGATGCCATCATCATCGGCGCCCCTGTCTATTGGGGACAACCTGCCGCCCAAGCCATGGCCATCCAGCAACGTATGCTCTATGCTGCTGCCGACAACTTCAAGGGTAAACCCGCAGCAGTAGTGTGCGTCTGCCGCCGAGGAGGCGCCACCGCAGCCTTCCAAACCCTGCAGATGCCCTTCCAAATGTGCAGCATGCCCATCGTCACTTCGCAGTATTGGAACATCGCCTACGGACGCGAACCCGGCCAAGCCTCACTCGACTCCGAAGGCATGCAAACCATGCGCACCCTGGCCAACAACATGACCGTGATGCTGCAAAAATACGCCACAGGCACCGCCATCCAACCCCAAGCAGAAGAATGGCAACCCACCCATTTCATCCGTTAAGCAATTTGGGTATCTCTCCCATCCTAGAAAGGGGGGCTGCTGCGGGCAGCCCCCTTTCTTCGTATATGATTCCCGATTCGGGCAAACAACGGCGCAATATGTCCGAACTACAATATAAAACCACCAGCTTTCCCACCCTACAATCCAACCTACCGGCTTCATCGATTATATATCCTGTTTTGATACAACCACTATACAGCCACTATACAACCAGCCTATCTTTGGGAACGCCCAAAACCAGCCCCAAAAAAATATGTCTCAGAGAACAAATATAGTCAAAAATACAGCCACATCAAACAAGCGGAAATACGCAGCCTTTCGCCCCTTCATCAGTATAAAGGTGAGTCCGCTAAGATGCGTTAGAAACAATCCTTGGAAAAACTTCGAGCATCAAAATAGTAATTATCCAAAATAAAAATGTATCTTTGCACCGTCAATTCAAGCGAAGAATTGACAGAGAAAGACGCATTTGTGCCTTTATTCCAAACGTGTGAATCTGGACAATTCACTATTGAAAAACAGGAATAACGGTTTGAATGTAAGTCTCCATTGCATTGTATATATGCGTATTGCATTAATATACGGTTCAGTGGAGCAATTCACTGACCTTATTTTGTTTTTCAGGGAGTCCAGACCCTACACGTTGAAATAACGGTTCGGATGGATGGCTCCACTTCTTGTATTTTGTGAAATTTTACCGCAACTTCGAGCCAAAGTAGCAACAAAAGTTGCGCCCGACACGGAATAAGGGCGGTATTGGTTATGAAAAAAATCGTTCTAACCCTTCTCCTTGCAGTCTCGACCCTCGCCTCATGGGCATACGATTTCAGTGCCGTAACCCCCTCGGGACAAACGCTGCATTACGCTATCACTACCGATTCCACCGTCAGCGTCACCTTTCCTGGTCCCGACACTTACCCCGACTATTACATTTGGTACGATTATGCCCAGCCGACAGGCTCTCTCCTCATTCCAACCTCTGCCACATATTCTGGAACCACCTACTTCGTTACCTCTATCGACCTTCTCGCTTTCTATAATTGCAGCGGTCTTACCTCCGTCACTATCCCCAATTCCGTCACCACAATCGGCGAAAGAGCTTTCGTGAAGTGTATGTAACCATATCAAAACAACTGATAATAACTGACATCAAGAAACAATAAAACACTAAAATACAATACTTTCTAAACTTTAACACTTCAAATCTGATATTTGGTGGTTCCCGATTTTCCGCTTAAATTTGCA
>JAKSMP010000013.1 GCA_024400505.1 Bacteroidales bacterium
AACATGAGGTTGAACTGGCGCACGTCGGTCCAGTTGCGGGTGCCGGAGATGGGGCATACGATTTCGAGGTCGAGGATGAGCTGCTTGAGACCGGCAAGGTCGTTGGCATTCATGAGCTCGGCATATTTGTCGCGGATTTCGTCAATCTTTTTCTGATATTCGAGCACGCGGGCGTTGGTGCTTACGAACTGGGCGCGGTCGAAGGCATCGCCAAAACGCTTGGCAGCCTTGTCGCATTCTTTCTTGATCTTGTCCTCGATCTTGGCGATGTGGTCTTCGATGAGGACATCGGCACGATAGCGCTTCTTAGAGTCCTTGTTGTCGATGAGAGGATCGTTGAAAGCATCGACGTGGCCGGAAGCCTTCCAAATCTTGGGATGCATGAAGATGGCGGAGTCGATACCGACGATGTTCTCGTGGTACTGAACCATGGCGCGCCACCAATACTGCTTGATGTTGTTTTTGAGCTCGGTGCCAAGCTGGCCGTAGTCATAGACTGCGCCGAGACCGTCGTAAATCTCGCTGGAGGGGAAAATGAAGCCGTACTCTTTGGCGTGGGAGACGACTTTCTTGAAGATATCTTCTTGGTTAGCCATATTGATGTAGTATTTTATTGTTTTCGGTGTGTAGCGTATAATATATATTATACTATAATTATATTATTTAGTCAAAGAATTTCCAGGTGAGACCATAGAAGATGCCGAACTGCTGGGTGGGATAGTTGGGTATCTCGCAATAGCCGGTGGATTCGATGAGAGAATTGAAATGGCCTACTTTGAAATAGATGGAGGCGCGCTTGATTTGGAGGTTGACGAAGAAGTCGGCGGTGAGGTAGTTGCCCACTTGCTCTTGCTGCTGGTGGTAGAAGATGCCCAGATAGGGGTCGTAGGCGGGAGCATAGAAGCGGGTGTGATAGCGGAGGTCTAGGCCCACTTGCGTGCGGAGGGCGCGGTTGAAGAGATAGAAGTCGGAATAGAGTGAGTTTTTGGATGCAAAGAGGGGGGCGGGTTGCTGAGCTTGGTCGGAGGAGTATTGGAGGTGTTGCTGCATGTCGATGTGGAGCCAGCTGGCCAGCGAAAGGTAGAGATTGGCTCGGGCCTGAAGGAGGAGGAAGCTGGAGGGCGATTGCACGGTTACCAACATCGGCTGATTGGAGGCAGCTTCGGAATAATCAAACCATACGTTGTGGCTCACCCGGGTGGCGGAGAGCATGATGCCGAAAAGTGAAGGGCGGGTGTACTCGGCTTTGAGCTGCTGCACACCGATGGAAGAGAGCGGCTGACTAGCAGTGGCGGCGGAGTGGATGGTTTGGGCGAAATAGATGAGCTCGGGTTGATAGGCCTTGGTGGTAGCAGAGATGGAGATATGCTGACGGGAATGCCCTAGGCTATCGCGGAAAGGAAAGCGAAGGTTGGCATCGAGATTATATTCAGACAGATTGGGCAGGCACTCGGCGTTGACGGTGAGCTCGGAGGCTGGCCAAGGACTGATGATGAGCCGGCCAAAGGGGTAGAGTGCTGCCCGATGGACGGAGGCGGAGGTGTAGTAGGCCTCGTTGAGTTGCAAGGATGCATACTGGGGGCGGATGCCTCCATAGAGTTTGACGGGGTTGTGCCAACGATGGTCCATGTAGGCGTCGTTGGTCCAGAAGAGTTCGGCAGAGAGCAGGTGGAAGGTGGATGAGTCGGAGTAGCGGTAGCGTTGGCGGTCGTACTGAAGGTCGAGGGAGAATACGCCCGTATTGTAGCAATGGGGAGCGTGGGGCTGGAGTGTGTCGTAGTCGATGATGCTGTCGTGGAGACTTATCAAGGGGGTGACGGTAATCGAATCGCGGTAGAGGGTGTCGAGTTTTGTGGTGTCGAAATAGGGGAGGTGGATGGTATCGGACTGATAGTTGGTATCGACAAATGTCTGATGGATGGGGCGATACCACTCAAACTGACGGACGGTGTTGAACGACTGGTGGACAAACAGCGTGAGGTCGTTGGCTTGGGATGATCCGCGCGAGCTGACCACAGGGATGCCGCTGGTGTTGGTGGATGTGACCACAGGGATGCCAAAGATGGAGGTGGTGCGTTTGTTGATGAACGCGGAAGGGTTGGACAGACCTTGGTTTTCGCCAATCACCATCTTCTGCCAGATGAAGCCTGCATACACTTGGTAGCGGGCATCGGGCGAGTAGTAGTTGGTGGTGATGTCGAGCACGTGGTCGGTGGCGGCACTATTGGAGAAAGCACCCTTGGGACCATAGAGATGGTAGTCGAGGGAGTAGTTCCAATGATTGTTGATATTCTGTGTGTGGGTGAGCTGCACCTGATATGATTTGGTGAGCGAACTATGGTAAGAGAGTACCTCGTAGGGGTTCTTCACCTGGTAGAAGTTGATGTTCTGCGGCGTTTTGTAGAACCCGGGGTAGAGGGTGGATTTGTATTTCAAGCCCGGAGTGGAACCAAAGGAAGGAAAGATGGAATAGTGGGGGTGGCCTAATTCGGTGGCGGAGAGATAATACTGCCCGTTGAATGCATCGAGAGGGTTGTGGAATTGGGCTCCTGTGGGGGTGATTAGAGGGTGGGTGATGTCCATGATTTTCACCGTCATGGGCTGACGATGGAAGATATAGATGGACTGCTGGAGGATAGAGTCGGGGATGTCCTCGTGGTATTCAATGCCTTTGATAGGATTGTTGGTGGTGTCGGCCGAGGCGGTGTCGCTTATGCCGTTGGGCATATTGCTATTGCCAGGACCTTGGCGGTTGCCCAAACGATTGGCGGGACCATTAGGAAGCATACCGCCCCCATTCCTCAACTGGGTGGGGTCGAATTGTCCCCAGGCAGACAGGCTGAGAAATAGGAGCGGAAGCAGTATTATGAGCTTGGAGATGCGCAATAGGGGGAGAATAAATTATTTGTTCTCCTGAAGGAAGCGCTCTACATCCATGGCAGCTACACAACCCTTGCCAGCAGCAACAATGGCTTGGCGATAGTGGGGGTCGCAAACATCGCCAGCGGCGAATACGCCGGGGACGTTGGTGGCAGCGTGAGGAGCATTGACTTTGATGTAGCCCTGCTCGTCGAGCTCAATCTGGCCGTTGAGGAAGTCGGTATTGGGTTTGTGGCCAATGGCTACGAAGAAGCCAGCAATGTCGATGTGGCGGATTTCGCCAGTCTTCACATTCTCGATATCGGCACCGGTAACACCGTCGAGGTCGTTGCCGCAGATTTCCTTGGTGGCAGACTCCCACAGCACTTCAATCTTGGGGTTGTCGAGCACACGCTGCTGCATGGCTTTGGATGCGCGGAGCTCGTTGCGGCGATGGATGAGATAAACTTTGCTGCAAAGGGTGGAGAGATAGTTGGCCTCTTCGCAAGCGGTGTCGCCACCGCCTACTACTGCCACTTCAAGACCCTTGTAGAAATAGCCATCACAAGTGGCGCAAGCACTTACGCCTTGGCCATAAAGCTTTTTCTCGCTGTCGAGACCAAGCCAACGGGCAGAAGCACCAGTGGCAATGATAACGGCATCGGCTTCAATCTCGTTGTCGTGGTCGTCAACGCAATGAAAAGGACGCTTGGAGAAATCGGCCTTGACAATGTAGCCTGAACGTACATCGGTGCCAAAGCGCTGGGCCTGTTTCTTGAGGTCGGCCATCATAGCGGTGCCAGCAGTCCCTTCGGGATAGCCGGGAAAGTTTTCGATTTCGGTGGTGATGGTGAGCTGACCGCCAGGCTGCATACCCTCGTAGAGTACGGGGCTGAGGTTGGCGCGTGAGGTATAGATGCCTGCAGTGTAGCCAGCAGGGCCAGATCCGATGATAAGACAGCGAGTGTGTTCCATAATTATATTTTAATGATTATTATTCAATAGTATTTACTTTTTTCTTGATTAAAGAGAAATAGACGAGGTAGGCCAAGCCCAAGAGGATGACAATGACCTGCTGAGAACTCCATAGCAGCCAACCTTCGGCCAAGCCGATGGTTTCACCTATGCCATAGAGGCTGAGCGCTTGCCACACCAATACAGGGTAGGCACCCAAGCCTCCCTGCGAGATGGTCATGCCCACAGAGCCGAAGAGGTAGAGGACAAAGGCTGCCCCAAATCCCAAAGCTTGTGTTTCGGGAAAGGCTTGCAGAATGACCACGCCACCAAGGATGTAGAAGAGATAGATGAGCGCGCTATAGATGATGAAGAGGATGGTGTTGCGTGTGCCCAGGTGGAAGATGGACTTGAGTCCGTCGAGGGCACCCTGAATGATACTGTCGATCTTGCGGAAAAGGGCGAACTTGAGCATCCGTTCCCTCAGCAAGCGATAGCAGATGATGGATACCGCAATTATGGCAACCAATATTGCCGTGACCAGACCCAGGCTGGGCAGGCTGCTGATTTTCTGTGAAAGGGCTTCGAAGAGCCATTCTTTGGCTTGGCCATACATGGCCAGCATACCTATCACCACCACCACGCCAAAAGCCAGCACATCGAAGCAACGTTCGGTGACCACGGTGCCTAAGGATTTCTCGATAGGGACGTTGTCGCTATTCTTGAGCAAAGCGCAGCGCAGCACTTCGCCCAATCGAGGGAAGGCAAGGTTGGCCATGTAGGTGACAATCACAGCACCAAAGGTGTTGTTCAGCCCCGGCTTGAGCCCCATGGGTTTGTAAAGCAGCAGCCAACGCAGGGCGCGGATAAAATGGGCAATGGTGACGCATACCATCACGGCAATGACCCAGAAATAATTGGCATGGAGAAACGAATCCCAAATGGATGACTTTTGTTCGGGTGAGAGCTTGAGCAAAAAGAAATAGATGAAAGCAAAACCTATGCCTAGGAAAAGGATAAGCTTGGCAAGGTCAGCCCAAAAGCTCTTCTTCTTGGATTGATGAGAATCGTTTTCGGCCATTATAAGTTATCGGAGTTTGTTGTTTTCGGGGAAAATGACGGTGGGCGTCCACTTCTTGGCCTCTTCAAAGTCCATCATGGCATAGGAAGCAATGATAATCAGCGAGCCGGGCAAGGCCTTGTGGGCTGCTGCGCCATTGAGTCCGATGACTCCGCTGCCACGCTCGCCTTTGATGGCGTAGGTGTGGAATCTCTCGCCGTTGGTGATGTTGTAGATATCTACTTGTTCGTTTTCGATGATGTTGGCAGCCTCCATGAGGGCTTCGTCGATTGTGATGCTGCCGATATAGTCCAAATTGGCTTCGGTAACTGTAACTCTATGAATTTTAGATTTTAATACGTTAACCAGCATGTTTTAATTTTTTTGCAAAGATACGTCTTTATTTTGATATATATAAATATATTTATAATCGCTTATTTTTGGCCGCTCTGCACTTAAAATCTGATGATGAGGGTGATGAGCAGGAAAACGATGAAGCAGTAGAGGATGATCTTGGTGCCTGAGATGGGCTTCATGTAGTCGGTGTCGGAGATATCAAAGCGGCGTTTGATTTTGATTTGCTGCTTGTGTTGGCGATATTTCTCCACCAGTTCTTGCTCGGCTTGGTTGGGGGCAGCCTCTTGATTGTCAGCAGCGGGAGCGGAAGCATGGGTATCTACTCCGTTTTGGAAACGGGGCTGATAATTAAACTTGGGCATCTCGCGTTTGCGGAATAGGTCGCGCCATGATAGCTGGGCCGATTGCTTGCGCTCGGTCTGCTCCAGGTCTTTCACTCTGCGTTGGAAATATTGGAGCTCATCCTCTTCGCCTTCTGCGGTCTCTGTTGCTTGGGCTTGGCTCTTCTCTTGTTCAATGGCGTATTTCTTCTTCAACGCTTCCCATTTCTCTTTCTCGGGGTCGTAGAACCGGGGTTGATAATGGAATTGGCGGGGCTTTTCTACTTCAAACATAGTGCGAAATTATTTTTCGGTGATAACAGCGTTCATGGGCACATCAAATTCCTCGGTGGGCACATGGTCAACCATCTGGAACGAGAATGCAACGCCCACTTTGAATGCGTTGGGGGTGCTCTTGAGCAGTCGGTCGTAGAAACCGCGACCACGCCCCATGCGGTTCAGCTGGTGGTCGAATGCCACGCCAGGCACGATGATCATCTCAATCGTGTCGAGCTGTGTGAATGCTGGCCCAGTGGGTTCGCCAATGCCAAACTGCTCACCCGCTTGCATACATTCGGGGCCTGTGTATTGACGCAAGATAAGGTCGTCGCCATCCACACAGGGCAGCAACAACATTTTGTGCTGATACCATTTGTTGACAAACTCTTGTGTCTGCACCTCGTCCTCCATCGACCAATACAGGAGAATGGTGTTGGCTTGCTGGAATTTGGGCAGCTCTTCAACCTGCTGCATGATGGGCTTGGATCGGGCGCATTTCTCACAAAAAGGGACGGCTTTTTTAGCCGCCCTTATTTGTTTGCGTAATTCTTTTTTGTCCATTGACAAGTATTATGCTGAGTAAATGGATGTTTTACCTATACTTTGTTGTGGTTTAGAATGGCAGGTCGCCATCCTCGGAGTTGGGCATGGTGGATGCAAAAGCAGGCTGGGCTGCGGGAGCAGCAGCGGGCTGTGCAGGCTGAGCGGGAGCATAGGTCTGAGCGGGAGCGGCAGGCTGCTGGGCAAAATTGGGAGCAGGAGCTGCGGGCTGCTGAGGATAGCCCTGCATGGGAGCGCCACCCTGGGGAGCAGCAGCAGGCCAAGTGTATCCAGCCGACTGAGGAGGCATCTGACCAGGCACATAATTCTGGATGCGGGAGCAACGGAGGTCGGTGTACCAACGCTCGTTGTATTCGCGCGATTCGGGAGTGAAAGTGACAATGACAGGTGAGTTGAGCGCGATGCTCTGCACCATGGCCAGTCTGTCTTCGCCGAAGGTGGTGAAAGCCACCTGACGGGGATAGTCGCCATCCGTTTCAATCACAAAACCACCTCTTACCCAAGGACCACGCTGGGTTTCGCCGCGAGTTTCTGCCAAAATCTTGATTAACTTACCTGATATTTCCATGTTGTATATGTGTTATTATTAATAATCAAATTGTTTGCCCTTTGGGGTGTTGCCCCAAAAGAGATACAAAAGTAGTAAAAATATTCGGATGAATGAAAAAAACTTTTCAACAGACATCCAAAGGGGTGACTCTCTATTTGTTAATCCTTTTCTGGAAGTAGAGGATAAGGAGTGCCGTGATGATGACCATGGACGCTATCACCACCCAAAAGGCGGTGACGCTGGTGGTGAATGGGAAATCGATATTCATGCCGAAAAGGCCCGTGATCACCGTGAGGGGGAGCATGATGGTGCTGAAGATGGTGAGCAGCTTCATGATTTCATTTGACTTGTTGGCCTGCAGAGAGTCGAAGGTGTTGGTGAGACCCTCAATCAACTCGCCGTAGTCTTCAATGGAGTCGAACATCTTCTGATACTGGTCCAAGATATTGCCCCAGTAGTCTTCCATGTCCATCACCTCGGGATCGACAAAGCCCTTGATGGCGCCGCCCTCAAACATGTGCAGCACTCGCAGCTGGGGTTTGAATGTGGTGTTGAGCAGGATGATGTTTCGGCGGGTGATGGAGATAAGTTCGATGATGCTGCGTGCCTTCTTGTTGAAGATGTCGTAGTTGATCAAATCCACCTCGGCACCCACGCGCATGATAAGCGTGTAGGTTTCCAGCATCAGGCGGTCGAGAATGGTGTAGAGAAGCAGGTCGCTCGACGACAATTTGCGCATCGTGTCCTCGTCTTTCTCCAGCAGGTCTTGCTGCATTTCTTCAAACAGCTTTTTCACCACCCAATGCGATTTGCCAATGGTGATGATGTAGTCTTTGCCCCAGAAGATTTTCACCTCTCTGATGCGTATGAACTGGTTGCCTTTGTCGAAATAGGGGAAATGAAGAATCAAGAAATAGTAATCGTCGTATTCGTCAATCTTGGGGCGCTGATTGGTACTTCGGCAGTCCTCAATATCCAAAGGGTGAAACTTGAACTTGTCTAACAGGTAGTGATAATCCTCTTCGCTAGGATTGGTGATGTGTTGCCATTTTAATGACTGATATTGGATTGTCTCAATCATAAGATTCTCTCCCTTGGGGTTGCGATCACTATGTGGTCTAGATTCTACATTCGTTTATTGTGTTAAAATTTGAATTTGCAAAGATACGAATATTTTATGGATTAAAGAAAAAACGAAGTATTAATTTTGTTTTTAAAAGTTTTCGGGGCTGCTTGCAGGGGATTGTTATGCTATGGTTGTATAGCAGCTGTATAGTGGCTGTATGGCCGCTCTATGCCCAGCCGCCTATATGGTGGTAGGATGATAAATAAGCAGGGAGGCAGCCGATGAGGCTTCCTCCCTGTGTAGGCTTTTGTTGTATAGCTGCTATTGCCTTAGTTCTGTATATCGTTCTCGGTGAAGTTGATGGTGAGGGTGGTGATACCGGCACGCTCGATATGGATGGAGGCATTGGGGTTCATCGTCTTGCGGAATATTTTGGTAACATTGTTAGCGTCTTTTGTTTCTAGGCTAAAAGTAATGCCGGTCATGTCGCCTGGGCAAACAGAGCTGTAAAAGAAGCCATTATTGCCACGCCAATATATCTCATAATCATCATAAGGCTTAACAACTTCAAAATTTGACAAAGTGATTTCGCCATTGGCATCCCAAGTGACATCGCAGTTTTTCATATATCTCTTTTGCGTTCTTATATATCTAGGCTCGTAGCCTTCGGGCAGGTTGAGGTAGATTTTGAGAATGCCAAAGAGGTGCTTGAAGTGAAGTTCACCAAAGTCGTCGGAGCGTGCAACCATGGGCGTCATGTATCCAACATTATTGGCAATGCCAACGTGAAATGAACCATCATCGTTTATATGGCTAACATTCCATTGGACATAATCGCTAGCTGCATAGAATGGGCCTTGCTGACCAGCGGGGAAAGGGGCATAGATAGCTGTATTATAATATTCAAATACTGCCGTTTTGCCATCTTCAGAGATGGATGTGGCTTTAAATACGGAAAAATGCTCAGGGTTGCTGACAGTTGATTCTGGCACATACACGCCAAATAATGTGTGGAACCAAATATCATCCCAATACATCTGGAGGTCTCCATCGATAGAAAATTTTCCGTTTCCAACCTGCTCAAACGAAGCGATGAATTTCTGGTTGTCGGTGGAGGATTCTTCCTTATGGCAGGCGGTGAGGCTGAGGGCTGCCACAGCCATGGCAGCGCAAATGATAACGAGTTTCTTCATATCAATAGGGTGTTATGTTGGTTAGAAAATTTCGTTGCCGTAGGAATAGTTGGTTTCGTGGAACTCTTCCAGCTGGGGAGCAGGAGTGGGTGTGGTGGGGTCGGCATGGCTCAAGGCATAGCCGTTCTCTACCTGGCAGGTGGTCAGTCGCACCTCGGGAGCTTGATAGATGTGTTTCATAATTGATAATTGTATTAATATGTTGTTCTATTGCGCCAAGACCGAGGCTTTCAACCCCATGCATCTCAGCCGTTAATTATGCTGCAAAGATACTATTTTTTTCTTATACCAATAATGTTTTGACTGTGATTTATGTTGATTTAATTAGGGGGGGTGACAATCAGTGAGTTAGCGGCTTTGCAAAAAAAGTATTTGGTCGTAAATAAAGATGTTATAAGCCTCCCTTGTAGCAAGGCTCAACCTCAATCCGCTGTGTGGTATGAAGCATATTACTCCTGTTCTGCCAATGATATGCACCGACATATAAACGTTGCATAATGCAAGAAACTTTGCCGTCCTCTCCCTTCTTTTACTCCTAAGGGAATGGTTCAGCGGCCATCCGCTTGTTTATCATAGTATAATTTTCCACCATAGAGTAATGAATCGGATTATTAAATGGTCAATCAATGGTTAGAGGTGTCAAGTGTCATAGGTGTCAGGTGTCAAACTAAATTGCAATTCTTTCTACCAAGGCAAGAATCGCAACAAATGCAAATCAACAAATCCAAAATGACACCTGACACCCTCGACACCTCCTCAGTGTTTTACCCCTCAACGTTCCTCGACCGAGACTCCAGGGTATTGCCGTAGTAGCGCCGTGGTAACGCTTAGGTAGCAATGGTCAAAATTTAGAATGAAACAAAGGCTCTCCCATCGTCTGTATGGCGTTACCAAATTAGGAGGGCGAGTCGTTAAGTTATGGGTGTGAAGAATTAAAGGAAAATCTTTTTCATTTGAGATGCCTTGCGGCATTGGAGGGGGGGCAATGGATTGAACTTATGAGAGCCAAGGCTCTCAACGCTCAATCCAATTATATACTCATTGTATTTTAGTAAGTCGATCACCCCCAAAGTGGGGGACTTTGGGGGAATGCCTTTTAGGCATGCGCACAGCGGGGCGTGCGCTTCTCCGCTTCGCTATCGGCAACTCTCCACAGGAGGCTTGCGTTCACCCTTCGGTCGTAGAAAATACAGATAGACCATGCTCAATATTGGACAACATTATGGGATTCAATGCATATAGCAGTTTTTGCTATTCAATTGTATCTGATCTCCCCACTTCCGCCCCAAGTGGACTCTTTTTGTTGCCTCTAGGTCCATGCTAATGGATGGGGTTTATCGTTGCTTAGGATAAATTTTATCGTAAGCTAGGATAAATTTTATCGTAAGTTAAGACCATGAGCGGTCCTAACTTAGGCCTCAACGCAGCTGAACAGAGGCGAGCCGTTTCAATGAGTCTTTGATTCCTGCCATGCTGTGGGCGTTGAGGTATTTTTCGTCGTAGTGGACATAGTATTTAGTCCCTTCGGCATTGGGCACAGCGTTGCCCAGCATTTGGCTTTGCGCGGCAGCATCTTGAAAGATGGACAAGGGGTCGTTGTGGGAAATGATGCTGGTGATGAGTCGGCTGGAATCTCCTTTGGAAAGGGTGATGCCATGGGTTTGCTTGGTTTCATCGGTCACTCCGGCGGGATTGAACACGATGGCGGGGCGGTTGGTGGCCAAGGCATTGCACACAGCCTCGCCTCCCCCCAGCGAGTGACCGGTGAAGAGTAGGGTGCCGTTGGCGGCAGCAATTCTGGCCGACAGTTCTCTTGCATTTTTAATCGATTGGGCATACTGGATAGAGGTGCCGTCGAGTTGGGTGAGATTGTTGGCCATGTCTTTGAGCGTAACGGTGCCGGCTGTGGCATAGATGTACTCCTTGCGGCCATTGATGGTGCGGGAGTATAGCTGCGACCGCAATCCCGACACGGGGTCTTTGTAGGCGATATCGCCAAAGTCGGATGATCGCTCCCATTGGCCTACCAGTTTCTCGGGTGAAAGCCAGGCATACACATCATCGGCTATGCAGGCAGCCTCTAGATAAAGGTTGCTGGAACGGATGAGCCGATTTAGTTCGGCTTGGTGGATGCTTGACTGCGTTTTGCGTTGTTCGAGCACTTGCTGGACTTGCTGAGCAAAGTCTAGCACATTGATTGCCGTCAGCTGGATGTGCTTCTGCTCCACTATTGATAGGAATGCGTCCAAAATGGCTTGGAAGTCGTTGGCAGAGATGCTCTTATTGTCCAATAAGGCACGGGGAATTTGACTGGTTACGAGGGTCAGTATTTCTTTGCCTATCATCGATAGTGGTTTTTGTGGATTAGTAGGGCGGGGCTAGGACGGGGGAGGGGCTATTCGTAGTGGGCATTGCCGGTGTAGAATCCGATGTTCACCTGAAGATTGATGCTTAATCCTTTGGGAGCGCCCACGATGTTCTTGAAATTGTCGTAGGCACCAAATAGTTTGACGTTGAGGCAGGCCACATCGTGGGTGGCATTGTACAGGGGATTGAAGCTGAAGCTGCCTTGGTCGATGCTGTTTCGGTATTGGTAGTTGTAGTCAACGCCAAACAGCCATGCTCCGATGGTGGGGCCATAGCTTACCTCGTCTTCTTCGATGGAGTAGGATTCAATTCCTGCACCCACAAAGGGTGTGATTTTATGCAGGTTGTTGTTGAAAACGGTATATCCATAGGCCAAGAACATATTGAACACGGTGGGGAGTTCGCCTTTGAAGATGACGGGATAGACATCCTCGCCAAGGGGATTGACATAGTGGTTGGAAGCGGGGTGGAAGTTGGTGTCGAATTCAGCCACATATTCGCTTTCCCAGATGTTCTGTTTGGCTCGGGCCCAGCCAATATAGGTGCCCCAGGTGAAATAACTGCGGCGGTAGCAGAGGTCGAAGTTGAAGTCCAAGCCAAAGCTGGTGCCGAAGTGTTTGCTGATGTCGCCCACAAGTATCTTTGAGCCCAAACCAATGGATGCGCCAAAGGCATATTTGCCATCAACAAAGCGAGTGGGGGTGAATTCTTTCACAGAGTCTAGTTCGGCTTTCACTCTTGCTTGCCATTTCTCTAAGGCTTCGAGGTTGTTGCCGTAGCGGGTGTCGGCTTCTACGCGCAGGAGGTCTTCATCCAATCGGTTGCGCCCTTTGGTCATGGCTTGTTCCTCTTCCCAAAGGTTGGTATTGATGATGTCTCTTTCTATTTTTCGGCGGTGGAGCTCCACTAGGTCAAACATGCATTGGTTGTAGGCAAGCAATTGGGGGGTGCGAAAGTTGGTGTCGGCCCAAGAGTATTCGTGGGTGGTGAATGCTTTGAGGGCGGGTATGCGGTATTTGATATTGTCAACTTTCACCTCTCGGCTGTCGATAGTCAAGAAGTATTCTAGGTAAGAGGTTTTGTCGTAGATGGCGGTATTGTGGTGGAAGTCGTTCCAAGTGAGAGGCCCCATTTTCCAAGTGTGGACGCCAGATTGTGCATTGGCTGAAAAGGCGAGCAAACCCAAGATTGCAGCAAGTAAGTGTTGTTTCTTCATTTGAGGTATATTTGTTGACTAACGAAGTTTTGCCATACGGTCGTTCCAGGAAAAACCCAACTGGAGGTTGATCATGAATCCTTTGGGGGAGTTGATGCTGATGTCGGGGTCGGTGGATGAGATGGAGGTGAAGTTGTTGTAGCTGGCGAAGAGTTTTGCGCTCAAGCTAAATATATTATGAGAGCCGTTGTAGTTGTCATTGGCTGTGCCGAGGAATGAGGCACAGTTGCTGAAATTGTAGTTGTATTCAACGCCTGCGTGCCAGCATCCGTTGGATGAACCCATAGTTACATCGGCATCACCACCGTAATAGAATCCTTTCATACCATAGCCTACAAAAGGTATGATATTCATCTTGGGATTGCTATAGGCATACAATCCATAGGACACATAGAGGTTGATGTAGGAGAGTGGGTCGCCTTTGAGCAAGTCGTCGTTTATGTCCTTGATGTTGTAGGCATCGTTGAGGCATTTTGCTCCGCCAATGCTGAAACCGAAATTGAGTTTGCTCCACTCGTATCCGCAGAAGAAGTCGGCATACATACCACCGCCAAAGCTGAAGTGGTCATGAAGCTTGCCTCCCACGCTTTGAAATTCGCCGCCAATGGCAAAGCCAAAATACACAGGAGCATCTTCGATGGAGTAATGTTGCTTGAAGGAAGTGCTGTCGAGGAGATGCTTGATGCGTGCCTCAATTTGGCTGATGGCCGCAGTATCGCTGCCTAATTGGGTTCCTATTTCTATTCGTTGAACATCTTCGCCAAGACGTTTCATGGTTTGGTCGAGAAGCTGATTGTGGTTGTAGATGTTTTGGCTGTTGAGATTATTGTCGAGCACTCGGCGATAGTATTCGAGGAGGTCGAAGATGCATTGGTTATAGCGCAGCACGCCGGGAGTGCGATAAGCTGGGTCGCACCATGATTGGAAATAGTCTATCCATGCAAATGCACGGGGTCGGGTGACGCTTACACCATCAATCTCATCCGAAGTGTATTTAATAGTCATATAATATTCAAGGGTGCAGAATTGGCCGTTGACGGCAGTTCTCTCATCGAAGTCTGTCCATTTGAGTGGTCCCATGGCATAAGTGTGCATGGAATATTGGGCCATAGCCGAAACAGAAATCAATAAGCAAAATGTTGCTAATAAGATTCTTCTATTCATATCAGTAGAGTAATGTTAAGTGTTGCAAAAATACAAAAAAAATATGAATTAAGCCAAATAAAAAAAGCCACCTTGAAAGAAGGTGGCTTTTCGTTATAGAGTAACTGAACTATTAGTTGCGTTCAGCTTTGGCGGCATTGTAGAAGATCTTGAATGCACCGGAGTTGCGGAGCTCCTGCTTGATGTCGCTAATCATACCCATCTTGGTGTCTTTGTCGGCCTTGATAGAAAAGGTGACGAAGGGACGGTCAGCCTCTACGCGAGACTGGAGTTCGGTTTCGACAAACAGGGGGATATCGGATACCTCGCTAATCTGGTCGTTAAGCTGAATACGAGATTCAGAACCATATTTTCTTTGGAATTCACCCTGCATGGGGGTACCTACGTTGATGTAGCTTACCAAGCTCTTCTTTTGGAGTTTGACGGTCTCAGTGGCCTTAGGGACCTTGATCGTCACATACAATGAGCTTTCGCGCATGGTAGTGATGGTCATGAAGAAGAACAGGAGCATGAAGATAATGTCGGACATAGAACCCATGTTGAGGGCTGGAGTCTCTTTTGGTTTTTTACCTGTGAATTTTGCCATTATTTCTTTTCTCCTATTTTAGTAGGCTCAGCTTCGGAAATAGCAATAGGAATTGCCTGATCGATTGCTTCGGCCTGGGGGTCATTAAGGTCAGCATAATTTCTGCCGAACTTTGCTTGAGAGAGTTCGTTTCGCAGTTCTGAGATAGCCTTAGTCAGCTCGTTCTGTACGGCGACATACATATCATAAGAAGTACCGCGGTCGTTCTGCAAGGAGATAATACCTTTGGAAATGTCCATCATACCAAGTAAGGGAATTTCCATCTGGAGTTTCTCAGGAAGGTTGGGGTCGTTGTTGGGGTTTCCGAGGAATTCCTTGGCACGATCCTTAAGTTCTGAGATATCGCCAACTTCACCATTGAAGAGGAGACGGTCCTTACTATTGATTTTTACGATGAAGATATTACGTTCCTTAACCTCAGGCGTATCCTTTTGATCGGGAGGCAGAGGTGGCGGCAAACGACGAGCAATACCCTGATCTGTGTTGATGTTGGAGACCAACAGGAAGAAGGCCAACAACAAGAACGAGATGTCGGACATTGAACTGGTGTTTAGGCCAGGTGTTTTTCTTCCCATAATTAATTATTTTTTCTTGATTGAATTAGCAATTTCTACGAATACGATGGCAGCGGTAGCAGCGATTACGATGAGGTAAACGAGGTAGCAGCATGCACCGATCATCTTAGAACCAGTTTCGGTTAAATTATTCTTTTCGAGGAGAGCTGCGGAAACATCGGTGCCCTTGGACAAGAAGAACAAAGCAACAACCAATGCAGCGCAACCGGCCAATAAGATAAAGAATTTACCGAGTTTGCCGTTTTCTGCAAGACTTTTGAAAAGGAAGAAAATAGCAGCAATTACCGATACGCCAATGAATCCAACAAGGAGCCAGAAGACGATATCGAACATGCCTGATTGAGGATTGGTATCCACGTTGAGGGCAAATACCACAGCAAATACTGCGCATAAGATGCCGATGATCAACATGGCCAATGTGAGTAATTTATCAGTTTTCTCTTTCATAACAGTTCAAGGATTAAAAATTTAGTTTATAACAGTTGATTTCCTTAAAACTATTATTTGTGATTCTTAACGAGGATGTCCATGAAGGAGATAGAACCATCTTCCATCTGGGCAACGAGGCTCTCGATTTTGGTAAGGATGTAGTTGTAGAAAATCTGAAGAATAATAGCAGCGATAAGACCGAAGATGGTGGTCAACAGAGCGACCTTCATACCACCAGCAACAACGGTGGGGCTGATATCACCAGCAACTTCGATATCATCGAATGCCTGCACCATACCTACAACGGTACCGAGGAATCCGAAAGAAGGAGCCAAAGCGATGAACAGACCAATCCAGGTCATGTTGTTCTCGAGGCGAGCCATCTGAACGCCACCGTAAGAGGTAACAGCTTTCTCTACATTGTCAAGACCCTCTTCGATACGGTCGAGACCCTGATAGAAGATAGAAGCAACGGGACCACGGGTGTCGCGGCAGAGTTCCTTAGCACCTTCGATGTTGCCAGCCTTAACTTTTTCTTCAATACCCTCAAGGAGTTTCTGTACATTGGTGGAAGCCATGTTCAGATAGAGGATACGCTCGATAACGAGAGCCATACCGAAAATGAGGCAGAGGAGCACGGGGGTCATCCAGCCTGCACCACCCTGGATGTACTTCTCTTTCAAGGTCTGGTGGAAGGACTTCTTTTCAACAACGGGAGCAGCTTCTTCAGCTTCTTCTACTACTGCCTCAGCAACGGTAGAATCGGTGGTCTGCTCGTCAACTTGTTCGGTAGCGGGTTCAGCAGCCTGAGCAGGCTGTTCCTGAGCCATGACACCATTGAGATTGGTGAATGTCAATAAACCTACGATTGACATCAAAGCAATTACTTTTTTCATGATTAAGTTTAATGAATTAATTATTAATTTGTTAGTTAATTATTCTATAATATCAATACTATTGCAAATATACGTGATTTTTCTGAAAAGATAAACTTTTCTGTGTTTTTTTTATTTTTTTCTGCCCAAAAGCGTACTCATGATGTTTTGCAATGGTGCTTTCTTTTCCTCGGGCAATTGTATTTCATCGAGTGATCTTTGTGCTGCTGAGAATTCGCTATTGATAGCTTTCTCTACTTGCTGGCGGGTGTTTGCAGCATCATATATTTCCAGTACTCGCTTTACTTTGGGCTCACTGTCTTGGGGGGTGGATTCAAAGATTTGTTTGAGTTCTTGCTTTACCTCGTTTGTTGCAGATTGAAGGGCTTGGAGGTAAAGGTATGTTTTCTTATTGTCACGGATGTCTTGTCCTGTTTGTTTGCCGAATACGGCCACATCACCGTATGCGTCAAGTAGGTCGTCTTGGAGTTGGAATGCAAGCCCAAGGTGGATGCCGAATTGATAAATGTGCTCGATGTCTTGTGCTGGAGCTTGGGCATAGAGTGCGCCAATCTTGAGTGCGCCAGCTAACAAAACCGCAGTTTTGAGGCGTATCATTTCGGTGTATTCGTCAAGGGTTACGTCGTCACGTTTCTCGAAATTCATGTCGTATTGCTGGCCTTCGCATACCTCAATGGCTGTGCGTGTGAAGCAACTGAGGATTTGTTGCAATTGCTCGTGAGGCTGGCGTAGGAAGTATTGGTAGGCCATGGCAAACATGGTGTCGCCGCTTAGGATGGCTGTGTTTTCATCCCATTTGCGATACACGGTGGGTTTGCCGCGGCGCAAAGGCGACTTGTCCATGAGGTCGTCGTGGAGTAGGGTGAAGTTGTGGAAGGTTTCGATACCGATGGCGGCGTAGCGCACTTGCTCATCGTTGCCGCCAAACATTTGATTGGCAGCCATGAGTAAGAGGGGGCGGATTCGTTTTCCACCAAGGCGTAGGGTATAGTCGATAGGCTCGTATAGTTCGTGAGGTTCGAAGATGAATTTTTCTTCATCGAAGATTTGCTGAACAGTGGCTAATAGTTTCTGCATGATGCTTTATTAATTATTTAGAATGGGTAATTGATTCCGAAATTGGCAACAAGTTTGTTCCACGCCCAATGCTGGTTGATCCATCGGTGGTCGATAGGATAACCTGGATCGTAGATGGGTAGTGCTAAATCAAGGCGGATGGTTATGATGGAGACGTTGGCTCGCAGACCCAGTCCTGCATCAAGAGCCACCCCGCGCAAGATTTCTGTGGGGGAGAAAGTCTTTTGGCGACCGATGCCCCAATCTTCGTATTCCCACACGTTGCCCATATCGGCAAAGATGGCTCCCTCGAAGATGCTGAAGAGGGGGAAACGATGTTCGAGATTGACCACGAGTTGGATCTCTCCTGTACCCATGGCGAAATTGCTCTCGCTGGTGGGGAATTGTCCATAACCCAAATGCCTGAGTGCCCACCCGCGCATGGTGGTGGGTCCACCTCCAACAAACATGCGTTCGTAAGGAATGAAAGTGCTGTGGCCATAGGGGAGTGCGATGCCTCCGAGGGTGCGAAGTACGAAGGTTCGGCGTTGTCCAAGATAGATGTATCGCTTTAGCTCACCTTCAAGGCGCAGGTATTGATAGTAGATGAGGTCTTCGTTGTTGAGCACCCCTTGGTTGCTGAGGAATAGAATATCGGCTAGGTTAAGTAGGTTGCCTGCCGTTTCTACTGAGAGGTGGAAGAAATTGAAATTTTGTCGTTTACCAATGATTTGGTTTGAATATGTGTATTCGTAGTGTGTGTTGAGTAGCACATAATCTACTGCTTGGTAGGAGAATTGGGGGTCGGAGGTAAGGTAGGTGAGGTAGTTGTAGAATTCGTCTCCAGATACTAGGCGAGAGTATGAGAAATTGATGGGAAGAAGTTTGTGTTGGATATTGCGATTGTGGCTCCAGGTATAACCAAAGGATGCTCCGATACGGTTGCGTTCCAGTGTAATGTCTTGTGGGATGCCAGTGGAGATGTCGGGTACTGATAAGTCGCGGAAGAGATAGTTGATGTTGAACTCAAAAAGCGTATGAGGCTTGCTATTTTGCCACACAATTCGGTTGCCGAATGGGAGCAGAAAGGCGGGCAGGTCGAGGGAGGTGGTGAGGTTGGTCTCAAAGTTGGAGAAGGTGTTGTAGAATGTGTGCTCTTTGGTGGAGAATACGTCCTTGGGCATGTCCAGAATAAGGCTGCCTTCGAGGTTAAGCATCTCAGCTCCGCCGAAAAGGTTGTGGTTTTGATATCCCAGTGTTGTGCCTAGGCCGAGATTGCCGGTGGTAAAGATGTTGCCGGTCTCATGTTCGTTGCTGAAATCCGATGCATTGGTCAACTCAAATGAAAGGCTCAGTCGGTGGCGTGTGCTGTTCAGCAGTCGTATGCGGGCATCCAATAGTCGGTTGGTGTCGGTGCTATTAGGAGACTCTTCGAAGTTGATGTCCACATATTTGAAATTGTGCAAACCCAGCATGGAATTGCTGGTGCTTGAAGCTATTTGGGGTCGGTAGGTCATGCCGTTGAAGATGAACATGGCACGACTGATTACCTTAGGTGTTGGGGTTATTTCTTTGTCGTAGATGAAGTTGTAGATGTTTGATCCACGTCTTGTTTTGTAGCTGTAGTGTAGGGTATCGAATGTGTGATACCTGTTGGTGATGGAAGTGGAGATGTTGGGGTAAATGTATATGTTATCAATATGATATTTCTGCAATGGAAGGGGTTGGTTGTTGGCATCTTGTTTGCGGTTTCGTACTGACACAAGTATGCTCAACGAACGGCTGTCGTAGGTTGTGTCAACAAAGAAGTGGACGACATCGTCGGTGGCAGTATAGTAGCCTTTATCTTTGAGCAAAGAGACAAGCCGTTTCTGCTCGGCATTAAGTTGCTGTTGGTCGTAATAGTTGCCAACCTTGAGCAATGATTCGGCTTTCCAAGTGTTGAGAAGTTCAGCGATTTCGGGTTGGCGACTATAATATTGCACTTCGTCAATCATTCTGCGATTGTTGACCGTTACGTGATAAATGGCGTCAACATACCCGTGTCCGTTGTCGGTTGTGTCCACCTCCACTTTAGCTCCAAAGCATCCTTTGGTTTTGAGCAATGTGGAGAGTTGATTTATGGTGCGCTGAGCCGCTGCTGGATTGTAAATGATAGGTGCTTCACCTGTGCGGTGCCATATTCTGCCCCATAAGGAAGAGTCTTGGGGGGCAGCCATGGTATATAAACCCAGCATGACTGGCACTTTGAGGATTCTTTTGTTGGGTGATTGCGAATAGTACTGCTGTGCGTTGGCTAGAGCTTCTTTCACCTCGGATGTGACCTCGGTGCTATCGGACATGGACACGATAAGCTGGTTGCTTCTCAGCACGCGTTCTCCAGGACCCAAATAGCGGTCCACTTTACAGGCGTACTGCCCCAAAGACAATAATAATATTGTTACTATATATATTACTCTTTTCAATGGTCAGAGTGGTAGGGTCTAATAGATGTTGATGTGCTTTTCTACGAGGTCCAGTATGCGTTTGGTTGAACCCAGATTGTCTGCCATATATTGCTGACAAGCGGTGGAGGAGTCTTGATAGGCGTTGGGATGTTCAAACCATTTGTTGAGTACTTGTTCCAACTCGGCATATTGGGAGTAGGAACAACCTCCGCCAAGTGCGATGATGTCACATGCTTCTTTGAATTTAGCATAGTTGGGCCCAAACACCACGGGTTTGCCAAAGGTTACGGCCTCCAATATGTTGTGTATGCCTTTCCCGAACCCGCCACCGATGTAAGCCACTTGTGCATATCTGTACATGGATGAAAGCTGTCCGATATTATCCACAATCAGCACTCTGGCACCATTTGAGCCTTTGTCCATCTGGGAATACCTTACGCAGTTGTTGATGCCGAATAAACGTTCTATGTACTGGAGGTGACTCTCGTCAATTACATGGGGGGCTAGAATGAGGGCGAGGTTTTGATGACTTTGCCAATATTGGTGGAGATGTTGTTCATCAGGTTCCCACGAACTGCCTGCCAGCAACACATTCTTGCCTGCATGGTCTTTGAGAAACTGTTCCACCACATCGTTGGATTGTGTTTCTTGCGCAATGGCGTGCACTCGGTCGAAGCGGGTGTCGCCAGCGACGGACACTTGCTGAATTCCGTGGCTTTGGAGCAGCCTCACCGATTCTTCGTTCTGTACAAAGATGTGGGTAAAGCATCCATTGAGGTGGTTGAGAAACCACTTGCCATACCATTTGAAGAAATATTGGTTGGGGCGGAATATTGAGGAGAAGATGAATGTGGGAATATTGCGCAGTTTTAGCTGCGTGAGGTAATTGAACCAGAAATCGTATTTTGCGAAAAATGCCACACTTGGGTTGAGTAGGTTGACAAAGTGGCGCGCATTTTCCATCGTATCCATGGGCAGGTAACTGATGAAATCTGCGTGGGGATAATTTTTGCGCACTTCGTATCCACTGGGGGAGAAGAATGTAACGCAGATTTTGTACTCGGGATGCTGTTCGTGAAACTGCTCAAGAACAGGTCGGGCTTGTTCAAATTCACCAAGAGAAGAAGCGTGAAACCATGCTGTCTTGTCCTTGCCCACAGGAGCAATGGCCAAATGGCCGAATGTGGACTTCCATCCTTCCACCATCTGCTTGGCTTTGGGGTTGTGGCATGAGGCCAGTTTAACACCAAGACTATAGCATTTGATTCCGAGCGTGTATAAGAGTCTCATAATGTGATGAGGGGTTAGAAGAAGTAAATGTCGTGAGCCTGTTTGCCTTTGAGGGGGAACATCCAGCATAATTTCAGGTTCACCAACATGTCGAAGTACTTATTGTTGTCTTTGCCATGAAGACCAATGAGATTGTCGATCACATAATCACGAGTTGAGGAACTCCAGCATTGTTGCAGACTCAGTTCAACATAGCAGTTGAGCAGGTTGCTGTAGTTGCTCATAAACCAATAACCAATACCCTCGGTGAGCAGGAATCCTTGACGCTGATGGTCGTAGAGGAGGGCATAGTCGTCGGATATTTGTGGGGCTACGGCATCGTTGCAAGTGAAGATGGTCTGCTGGAACATATAACCACCATATAACCGGGCTAGAATACCAGAGTTGGGATTCTTAACTGGATTGGTGAAGAAAATCTTGCCCAATCCAGCTTGGAAACTGAGGCCACGGTTGTAGCAAGTCACATTGGCATCGTATCCACCTCCACCGATGCAGATGCTATCGCGCGAATAGACGGATCCCAAGCGTTCCATTCGATGTTTGAGGTTGTCGCCTCCCATCCACAGGTTTCCATCAAGGCTGACCAGCCAACCGCTTTCGTATTTATAGAGGCAATTGATGCCATATTCCAAGAATGGCGCTTTGTAAAGGCTGGCCATGTCGGCCATAGGTCCTTGCTCGTTCTGTGTGCGAGATAAAGGGGATATGGGGGCTTTGAGGCCGAAATTAAATCCGATGATATGACACTCAATAGTGTCAAGATGAAGGTCTATTTGTGCCTGTGCAGAATGGCTTGCACCCAAAAATATGAGGGTGGCCAACAGTATGCTATGAAATTTTTTTTCTCTGATTTTCATCAATATGATATTAATTTTGTAATTTTGTACCCTTGAAAGTGGATGCAAAATCCAATTGCAAAGTTACGCAAATAATTTGATAACAACGAAAAAAATAATATAAAAATAATTTAATACACAATGGCAAAAGATTTTGTTAAGCGCTCTGAAAACTATTCTGAGTGGTATAATGAGCTGGTTGTTCGTGCCGATTTGGCCGAAAATTCAGCTGTGCGTGGTTGCATGGTGATTAAACCTTATGGCTATGCTATCTGGGAAAAGATGCAGCGTGCCCTGGATGATATGTTCAAGGCTACTGGTCATCAGAATGCTTATTTCCCTCTCTTTATTCCTAAATCATTCCTCAGCCGTGAGGCTGAACATGTAGAGGGATTTGCTAAAGAATGTGCTGTGGTGACTCATCATCGCCTTATGAATAATCCCGATGGTACCGGTGTGGTGGTTGACCCTGCCGCAAAGCTTGAAGAAGAACTTATTGTCCGCCCCACCTCTGAGACCATCATTTGGAGCACCTACAAAAACTGGATCAAGTCTTATCGTGATCTTCCTATTCTCTGCAACCAGTGGGCCAATGTGGTACGTTGGGAAATGCGCACCCGTATGTTCCTCCGCACCGCTGAATTCTTGTGGCAAGAGGGGCACACAGCCCATGCCACCCGCGAAGAAGCTGAGGCTGAAGCTCGCAAGATGTTGGATGTGTATGCCGATTTTGCTGAGAACTGGATGGCTGTTCCTGTGGTAAAGGGTGTGAAATCTCCCAATGAACGTTTCGCAGGCGCTCTTGATACCTATTGTATTGAAGCCATGATGCAGGATGGCAAAGCCCTTCAGGCTGGTACCTCCCATTTCTTGGGCCAGAATTTCGCTAAGGCTTTTGACGTTCAATTCCTCAACAAAGAGAACAAGCTCGAATATGTTTGGGCTACCTCTTGGGGCGTATCCACTCGTTTGATGGGTGCCCTTATCATGACCCATTCCGATGATAATGGACTTGTGCTTCCTCCCAAGCTGGCTCCCATCCAGGTGGCAATTGTGCCTATCTTCAAGACCGATGATCAGCTTGCTGAAATTAATGCCAAGGTGCAGCCCATCATCGACCAACTTCAGGCAATGGGTATTTCTGTTAAGTACGATAACCGTACTGAATACAAACCCGGTTGGAAATTCAATGAGTATGAGTTCAAAGGTGTGCCCGTACGTCTTGCATTGGGTGCGCGTGACCTTGAGAATGGTACTTGCGAGGTCTGTCGTCGCGATACCTTGGAGAAGACTTCCATGCCTATCGAGGGTATTGCCCAGCATGTAAAAGAACTCCTTGATGAGATTCAAGTAAGCCTCCTTCAGCGTGCTGCCGATTTCCGTAAGGCAAACACTCGTCCTGTGGATACTTGGGATGAATTCTGCACCGAAATTGAGAAGGGTGGTTTCTTGCTCTGCCATTGGGATGGCACCACCGATACCGAAGAAAAAATCAAAGAACTCACCAAAGCCACTATCCGCTGCATCCCTTACGATGCACCCGAAGAAGATGGTAAGTGCATTCTCACCGGCAAACCTTCCAAGCGCCGTGTGATTTTCGCCAGAAGCTACTAATCTAGGCTAGCGATTCAGTATAATAAGTGAGGTGTTGTGTGCTCTTCAGCCACTTCACCTCACTCTTTTTTTGCTTTCATGCTATTGGTTTCGTTGCTCATTACCATCTGTGCTCAGCAACCCTATATCTTCGGGGCGAGGAGATATATATCTGGCAACGAGCAACCATATATCTTACGACTGTAAACCATATATCTGCTGAGAAAAAAATTGCCAACCAACAAGCTATTTTGTATATACTTCATTTTCAATCCTGTTTATAGCAAGGGGAAGGCTGTGTTTGATCGTTGCGATACGATGCTTTCCATCGTTGCTTAGGGCATCGGCCAGGCGTAAGTTAGGACCAATGCAGGTCTTAACTTAAGACCTCGGTTGGTCTTAACTTAGGCTGTACTCTGGAGCTGGGTACAATGTGTATTTGATGTAACCCATTTTTTTTGTTCGCTCAACATGCTTTAATAATAAAAGGGTAGCACAAATAGTGCTACCCTTTTGTTTTTTATTGTGATGATGTTTTTCTTTAGAAACCCATACCGAAGGTGTTCCAGTATTTGGCTTCGAGCTGAGACCAAGAGTAAGATGTGTTTTCGTACTGCTGGCGGGTAAAGTTGTTGAGTGTGGCGTGTACATCGTCGGTACGACCCAGGCGGTCGAAACGAGTAGCCTCACGCTCAAGAGCGGTCATGGAGGAGAAAGCCTTGTCTTCGAGCTGTTTGAGTTCGGCATTCATGCTGGCTTTGGTGCGATTCCAAGCAACAGTTGCCAGTTTGTTGGCACGGCGGTATTTCCAAAGAATTGCGTCGGGGTTATATTCCTTTTGACCACAGATGCTGTAAGGTTGGGGGAGTTCGGATGTACCGCAGAAGATAGGCACACGGGGGGACTGTGCGGGATTGTCAACACTCATCCATGCCACGCCACCTACGCAGTCGGGCAGCCAATCGCGGCATTGAGCCACAAATGAGTAAGAACACCAAGCAACACTAACGGTGCGACGGAAGTCAATGGTTCCGGGTGCAACAAAGTTGATGGTTTTCTGCATGGCCGAGGTCATCCAAGGATTGGCAATAGGAGAGGGTACAGTATCTTCGTAGGTCTTGCCATTTTTATCTTTGCGAGAAATGGTCATCTTGAGGTTCTGGCACATGTCCATATCGGTGCCCTCATAGGTGGAACGGAGGAGTTCCATCACTTTTCGCACGTCAACGTTTTGGTCAGGACGGACAGAGAAAGGAAGTTCAGCCATGTCCATGCTAAGACCTAAAGAGGGAGCTAAAGAATTAAGGATAAAATATTCACGTTCTCTGAAGTTCTTGCCGTTGGCATAGCTTGAGTTGAAGGCTTTCCAGAAGAGGAAGGGTTCCTTGCCATCCCAAAGACCATAGCGTTTTGCCACTTCTTCAATATTGTCGGAGCACATGAAATACTCGGTATTGCCACGTTGGAGTTGGCCAATGCGAGGAATGTTGCAGGAGACAGCCACATGGTTGTCGGGAACTCGCTGTGCAGCCCACACACCACCAATGATGCCTTTACCTTCGCCTAAAATTTCCATCTGCCATACTTCTTTTGTGTCGGCAATGGTGATGCACTCTCCACCATCTGCATAGCCATAAACCTTGATGAGGTCGGCAATGAGTCGGATGGCTTCACGGGCGGTGGTGCAACGCTGGAGAGCGATGCGTTCGAGTTCTTCGATAAGGAACATACCGGAAGGATTGATGAGCGTGTCGGGGCCACTAAATGTGCTCTCGCCAATAGCAAGCTGATGCTCATTTAAGCAAGGATAAGCGGTGTTGAGGTAAGCATAAGTGTGTGCAGCTTCGGGAATGGCACCGGCTAAGCGCAGGCCAGTGGTGTCGCCACGAAAAGTGGTGTGGAGGGTGCCTTTATAAACAAGATGCACCTCACCGGGGTTGTGGTCTTCAGCTGGTTCCATGTGCATCCAGGTGCGGTAGCGGCCATCGCAGGTATGCGAGGTGATGACGCTGCCATCTTTGGAAGCACTTTTGCCCACCATGATGCTGGTGCAGCTTTGACCTTCAAACTCGGGCTGACTAAGCTCTTGCGCCACAGAGGTGAGTGCAAAGGCTAGCAGGGCTAATGTGATAAGGATTTTTTTCATGATATTATACTATTTATTGTTCTTTATCTATAAATAATGTAGTATGTGTATTAATGTTTTATCGAAGTAGTGGAGCTTGAATGAGTCGTAGGAATACTTCGGCGGCAGGGGCAACGAGTGCATCAGGAAATTCATATTGAGGATGGTGAAGCTCCAGATGGTGTTCGCCTGCACCTATGCCGAACATGGCTCCGCGAAAATGGAGAAGGTAGTGTGCAAAATCTTCGGACCAACGGAATGGACTCATTTCTGTTATGGTACGGCAAAGGCAGTGCTGTTCAATATGTTCAACACATTCAAAGTTGTTCTCGGTAGCAGGGAATGGCTCGCACAAGTGGTATGATACTTTCAGATGATATCGGTCGGCAATCTGATAGACTGTTGAGTGGGCATCGGCCAGTAGGTGCTCCATAGATTGGTTGGTGAATGCTCGGAGTGTGAACATTACTGAGGCATCGCCAGCTGAGGTTCCGAATGCCTCCTCGCCTATCTGAGTGCAGATGAGGGTGGATTGGCGGAAATCATCATTTAGAGCGTTGGGTTTGCTATTGAGGCTTGCAAAGCGTTGGATAATTTCAGCCACAGCAAGGCCAGGGTTTATTCCTTTTTCGGGCGTGGAAGCGTGAGTAGGACGACCAGTGAGTTCATACACAACTCCGGTAGAAGCGGCAGCAAATGTACGGTAGTTGAGCACTACTGTGCCGAGAGGATATCCGGGGAGGTTGTGCAAGGCATAAATGGCATGGATATTATATTGCTGAAGGATTCCTGCCTCAATGATTTTCTGTGCACCGAAACCTGTTTCTTCTTCGGGTTGAAAGATGAGGATAACGTTGCGTTGGCTGGGAATCGTTTGTTCATCAAGGAGCGAAGCCAGTTGAAGAAGTATGGCTGTATGACCATCGTGGCCACACCGATGGCCAATGGGTAGAGCGTCAATATCACCTCGTATGGCAATAGTTGGATGAGACCTTTCTTGACCCCATATAGCCACTACACCGAAACCACCCACATGGGTGATGACCTGGGTGGGATGGCAGTTGGCAAGTTCGCGTACGATGAGGTCGTGAGCATAATGCTCTTGGCCAGAGATGCCAGGATGGAGGTGTAGGTCTTGTCGGAGTGAGGTGGCGTTCATGATTATAGTGAGGGGGTGTATTGGCAGACAAGGTTTTTGAATATGCTTCCGCGCTCTTCGAAATTCTTGAAGGCATCGTAGCTTGCGGCAGCTGGAGAAAGTAAGCAGATACTGCCAGCTGGGGTATGCTGGAAGCACCATGAAACGATACGTGAATAGTCACTTTCGACTAATACCTGGCAGTTGCTCACTGCTTGTGGGTATTGTGATTTCCACTCCATAAGCATACGCTCACCTGCTTTGCCCACGAATACTAGGCTACCGATAGTGGTCTGCTGCGAGAGGTATTGTCCTAGAGGAGCATAGTCGATGCCTCGATCAAAGCCACCAAGGATAAGCGTGTGTGTGCTAGGCAAGGCACGTAGGGCGGCGATGCAGGCAGCTGGGATGGTGGATATGGAGTCGTTGTAGAATGTAATTCCATGAAAGGTTCCAACTAACTCAAGTCGGTGGGGTAGCCCTTGGAATGTGGAAAGTGCAAGAGAGAACTGGTCAGGTGTGACTCCCAGGAGGGCTGTTGCTTGCTGTGCCACATGAATATTGCTTAGGTTGTGATTCCCTTGGAGGGGAATTGTGCCTAGTTGTGATTTGAGAGCTTGGTCTAAAGTGTAAGGGTGAAGCGTGGATGTTGTTTGCGCTTGAATCTCTTGGGTGAGAGCGAGGAGGTCGGGGTTGTCGGCACAGTAAAAGCAGTGATCATTGGTATCTTGGCAAAGCATAAGCTGCATTTTTGCCATCTGGTAATCGTGGTAGTTGTGGTAATGATCAAGGTGCTCTTGATAGAGGTTAAGGAGTATTCCTATATGAGGAGCACGACTGATATTCTCTAATTGATGGCAGGAAAATTCGGCCACCACAAGACTTTGACTGTCGAGTTGAGGAATGATGTCAAACAGAGGTATGCCTATGTTGCCAGCCAATATTACATGTCGTTGAGGGAATGTTTGACTCAGCACGTGGTGGATGAGCGTAGTGGTTGTGCTTTTCCCTTTTGTGCCAGTCACGCCCAGTGTGATGTCGTGGAATACTTGGAGGAAAATATTGGTCTGAGAAGTGATGGTGTCAAGTGAACAACGACCTTCAAATTTCATGGTTGGAATACCTGGTGACTTTACAATTAAGTCGTAGGGGGTTCCATTAGCAGATGCTTGCTCAAGACAATCAAAGATTTCTTGGTCGTTTGAGGCTATATCGAACTTCTCTCCAGGGAGCAACTGCTGAAAAAGTGCATGCGTGCTCTTCCCTTCGCGGCCATAACCTGCGATGAGGATGCGGCGATGGGAGATAAGCTGGATGAACTGTTCTTGCCTATACATATTATTTATTGTTATTGCTCGTTGGCGGTGCGAATGGCCTGCTGTAGGATATTAAGCACCGATGGAGCAAGATTGTTTTCAGGGAAGAGGGTTGTCAATGATGTTGTGGGGTCGGAAGGTTTATAGTCTTCCAATAATGCTGGACGCTTATGAGCGTACCAACGGCGAAGGGTAAGCGAAAGTGCACTGTGAACTTCGCTGATGGTGCCCACACATTCAAAAGGTTTAGTGGGGGCTTTGCCCGTTAACTCAAGAAAATAAGGACGGAGTTCTATGCAATCAAGCATAGCCTTGCCAAATATAGCATTGAGTATCTCTGGCGCAATGAAGGGGGATAAGATAATGTATGCGAAAAGGCATTTGGGACAATTCCCACACCAAATGTCTTGTTTAGACCCCACATTGCAGGACCGGAAGACGGAGAAGTACTGCTTATGCTGACTAAACAGGAGCGCTATCTGCAATTCGGAAAGAGGACGCAGGAAGCTGTAATAGTTGAAACGGGAAGATATGTGTGAAGCTACATATCGGCGGAAGTCGTTCTCGAATTCGAGGCTTTTGGAGTATTGGTGGTTGACATTTGTTCCAACCACGGTAGATTCGTTTGCACTACTTTCGTTGGAGAGTGCAATATTTGGTATGCCGCTGAGTTGTGCGGCTAATAAGGTATAAAACGCCAACATGGCACTGAATGGTGTATGACCATTGAGGTAGCCCTGTGCGTTGAGTTCCAATAGGCGGGGATGTATGGATCGTTTGATGACTAACACCTCGTCAAGTGTGTAGCCGGCAGTCTGTATGCATCCCACAGTAGCCCCGCGAGGATTCATGATGAGGGGAACTGGGCGAAGGCCTGGCTGGCGCAAGTGCTCGAGGGTGACTACGGAATCCTTACCACCGCCAATAGGAATGAGGTGGTTTGTTGAAGATAGATTTGTAAACAGATCGTCATTCAAGATTGGCGTGGATCCAAAGCAATCTATGGTGAGGAAGTTATCGATGGTTGCTTCTATTCCATTTATATAGAAGAATTCTCCCAGACCGTTGAAATATATTTTCTTCCAAAACTGAACCTGATCTGGGTTAAGTTGGCCACAACGCACTTCTACTACCGGTGAACACACGCATTTCCAATAGCTAATGAGCTCTATCATTCCAATGTTGAAAACCAAGGTGTCGAGCACGTCACGAGGTTGGTCGAAGCGTAGGAATGGCCTGGAGGGAATAAATGCTGTGGGCTGGAACTGGATATCAGGTCCAGCAGAAAAATCAAAAACGATGTGCAGTCCATCGGGCTGCACATCGTATTGAAAACTCTGATAGACAAACTTGGGATAAGTTTGACGATAGAGTTCGTATTTTGTCTGGTTAGACATCAGTGTTTATTTCAGTTTAAACTCAGTGACACCGATAAGACTGCCGTTAGCGTAGAGTGAAAGACGATAGATACCGGATTCGAGTTCGGTTTCGCTATCCTTAACCCAACTCATGTCGAAAGTGCGGCTGTCACCAGTGAACTCGAATGCCTGAACCATAGTGTAGGTGGTTCTGGTTCCATTGGCATCGAATTTCTGTTCCATGGTGCCATTGTGCAAGACTACGTTGGAGGGGGAAGTGAGGACTGCGTAAATGGTGATGGTGCCGGGCTCAATTACATTATTGGCAAGGATAGTACCATCCACAAGGAAAGAGTTGACAGCAGTTGCGCGGTTGGTTGCGCGACCGGTGCCGTTGGAGAGGTGTTTGATGGGGGTGACGGTGAGGTTATCGGTGGCGAGAATGGATGCGCGGCTCATCTTGGCTGCCATCTTAGCATTTTCAACAGAGGTGTTCTCGTAATTACGCTTGTAGGAAACTACCTCATTGCGGAGGCTGTCATTCTCGGAACGAAGCACGGTATTCTCTGCCCGGAGGCGTTGAATCTCCTCATAGTACTCGTCGCACTGGTTCTGCAGCTGGGCAAGTTTCTTGTTGATGTTGCCTTTGGTCTTTGCGATGCTGGCTTTTGCTTCAGCAGCAGATTTCTCAGCCTCGTTCTTGGCGTTTTGTGCATTAGCGGTGGCTTCAGCAACGAGTGCGGTCTGCTTTGCGAGTTCTTCCTGAAGGTGTGCGATTTCTTTCTGCTGAGCGGCCAATTGGTTCTGGAGGAGAGCAACTTGTGATGCATAGTCAGTATTTGCGTCGGCCTCAACAGTTACTTCGGTCTTATGCATACCCAAAAGGTAAGCCACACGAGCGGTGAGTGAATCATTAGAATTGGTGAGCACCACTTTGTCGTTGGAGAGGGCCACAATGCGTGCGTCCTGTTCTCTCACGAGGCGTTGCAGTCTAGCGAGGAGTTCACGATCGCCAAAGTTGTCGGCAGCTTTAAGGTCGCTGAGTTCGCTCTCTAGCTGTTGAATGCGATTCTTAAGCTGTTCGATTTCTGCTTTCTTAGCTGCACGCTGAGCGTCTGCTTTCTTTCTAGTTTTAGTGGAAGTCTTAGTGGTAGCCTTACCAGTAGTTTGGGTACCAGCGTTGTTGAGTTGGTTAATGAGGCTTTGAATTTCATTAGCCTGAGCCTGGATGGTGCTGTCACGGTCTGCAAGTTGATGAGTGCAGTCTTCACAGGTGGTCTGCATCTCTTGATATTCACCCATGATTTCGTCCAAACGGCTCTGCAATTCGGCTGCAGAAGAGTCTGTTTGTGCTTGCTGATCACAAGAAATGAGGCAGCCTGCAGCCATGATGGTGAGCAAAACTACCTTGAAAATGGATTTCTTTCTCATTGTTTTTATTGTATTTATGTATTTAATTTATCTAATTTAAAAAAAGTTCGTACTTTTGTATTCAAATTGCAAAGATAAATGTTTTTTTTTGAATAATAATAAAATGTTATGAAAAATATTATAATAACGTTTTTTGCATTCTTTGTATTGCCTTTTGTTGTCCATCCACAAGAGGTTGACGAATGCAATTATTGGCTTTCACTGCAAGGTGGGGGAGGCATGGGTTTCTATCGAGAGATGGGTGCATCTCCACTCACTTATCGCGGTCCTGAATTGCTACCTGCCATTAGCTTGACTACAGAGCGTGGTGCATGGCGAAACGATTGGCATGTGGGTGGTAGTGCGGGTGGTTATGGCCTGAGATGGGGCATGAACAGTATGCAGGCCTATGGTGGTCAAGTTGAAGTTAAAGGCTCAGTTTTGAATAAGATTCAGGAGATGGGCTCGTTGTCAATTCTTGTTGGTGGGAATGTCGAGGATGTATTTGATGTGCGATACCATTCAGGACTGGGTAATTCTGCCACAAGTTTTAGCAATTGGATTAGGATAAATGGATTGATTCAGACTGATTTTCAATGGAGAAATAGCGTTTTTTATTTCCAGTTTGGGTTTAATCCGTTGGCTCTTGTTTTGCGTCCAGGATATGCTTTTATGGACAATTTTGATCAGGATATTGCCAATCCAATTGGCAATACATTCGACCAATATCGTTGGTATGTTGCTGGTTTTTCTGGCATGGACACAGAATTGGGATACCGTTATCAACTCAAGAATGGTAACAAAATAGGTGTTTCATACCGTTGGAGATATATCACATCCCGAATTTCCGAGCTGGCTCCTCACCGCTTTGAGTATGCTCAGCATGGTATTGTGTTGGATTTAATGTTTAAGATTTGAAAGAATAGGTGTTATGAAAGGCATAAAGATTCTAGTTGTTTTTTCTATATTAAGTTTGTTCAGTGCCTGCGAAAAGGTATTAATGCTGAATGATTTGCCTGGTACTGCTACAAACACTTTCGGATATCTTTGGCAGAAGGTAGATGAGCAGTATTCTATGTTTGATGTAAAAGGGGTAGATTGGGTGGCTGTGTATGATTCTCTCCGACCTCTGGTGTATGATGGCATGGACAATGATAGTCTTTTTTCGGTGTGTGCTAGGATGCTGAATGTGCTGCGTGACGGTCATGTTAATCTTTACTCTGCTTATGACGTTTCTCGTAGCGATTCAATTTATTATAACTTTTATCGTGAGAGTGATTTCGATGCCGATGCAGTAGTTCTTAATTACTTGGGTATTAACTATCATCAAACAGGTGGTGTGGCACATAATTCGTTGTGCGATGGTCGTGTGATTTATGCTCGGTATGGATCCTTCAGCAGTGGGGTTTCTGTGGGACAGCTGCGATATATAATAAATGCCTACCCCAAAGCCGAAGGCATGATACTGGATATACGAGGCAATGGTGGTGGAAGTTTAGAAAATGTTGTGCATCTACTAAGTATTATGCCATCCAATGGTCAACACCTTTATGATAGTCAGATTCGTTCTGGTAGGGGGCATGATGATTTTGGCCCGCTACAGCCTACTTATGCTCCAATCGTGAATGAGAATTCAATGTTTAATAAACCAGTGATAGTGCTTGTAGATAAAGGGTGCTATAGTGCCGCTAGTGTTTTCGCCATCTGTACACAGGCTTATGATAACATCACGCTCATGGGCGATACCACCAGTGGGGGACTGGGTCTGCCTCTTACAGGTGTACTGCCCAATGGTTGGCAGTATCGTTTTCCCGTGACCCGCACCATTGCATTGGACGGCCAGAACTATGAGAACGGAGTTCCTCCTGATGTTTATCTCCGTCTAGACAAGCAAATGCTTCATGATGAGGGACGTGACAATGTTATAGATAGTGCTTGTGCCCGGATTCTTTCACGCTAAATAAGAAGGACGGAAACCGCAAAGCTTCCGTCCTTATCTTATTTCGAAGACTTATTCTTAATACTAAAACTCGCTATGTTCGTGTAATAGCAGAGCAATGTTTTGCTAAGTCTTTTAGCAATTCTTTTCTAATGCTGCTACCATATTTTCGGCACCATCGAAAATTTCGCTGATGTGAGTTCCTACCATATATGCAGGGGTAGTATAAACCAGGTTCTGTTCATCAAAACAGTATTCCGTAGCTTGGCAGCAATGGTGTTTAGCACCTAATTTCTGTGCCACTTCGGATGCTGCACAGGGTTGGCCAAGCGTAAGCGTTACGCCCATTGGTCCCAACACTTTTGCTAACACCATTGGGGCTATGCACATGGCCAAAATAGGTTTGTGGAGTTGGTGAGTCGAAAGAATTGCTTTTTCAACATCTGGGCGTACTACCATCTGTTCACCGGCGAATGCATAAGTGCTCAGGTTGCGTGCTGCGCCCATACCACCGGGAAGTGCCAATGCATCGAATTGTGATGGGTTATACTGTTCTAGAGGTAAAATATTACCTCGTGCTATGCGAGCAGATTCTACGTAAATATCACGTTGTTCGGTTTCGCTATTGTCTAAATGGCTAACCACTTGATATTTACCTTGAGGAGCAAAGCATTGCACTTGCCACCCTCTACGGTCGAATGCCAGCATGAGGGATAGTGTCTCTTGGAGTTCGCTGCCGTCGCGATTGCCGCAGCCAGAGAGAATGAGTGCTATTTTCATAATCCTAGAATTTTTTCAATTTTGTCAATTTCTTTCACCCCTTCCAGTCGGCTTTCAATGATAGGTGCATCGTTGCCACTTGTGATGTCCATTAGGGTCTCTTGTACGGTGATGAAAGCATCCAATTGGCGCATATAGATATTCAGCTCGGTGAAATGGTTGATGAACTTAATTGTGAGATACGTTTCGTTCAAAAGGCTGTAGGCCTTGCGAATATTGCGGTATGGAGAGAGTTTTGGCACCAATTGGTTGTCAAGCAGTTTGTATTGCTCGTGCATCTCTATGGCTTCAAGACAACGGTTCTCCATAGCACGGTATGCAATTAATTGTCCAATAAATTCGGTTCCTCCATCTACATCAATAAATGTTGGGGTTAGTGCAAACTGTTTGCGGATGCTGTTAAATCCGTTGTAGAGAGTCAAATGTTGCATCCAACCTTTGTTGATGGAGTCTTTCAAGTCGTTCAACTCTTGCCGCAGCTGTAGTACGCTGTCAAACTGGAGTTGCATTGTTTCAAAGCGATCCATTTCACGCGAGAAACGCACAGCATCGTCCAGCGATTGGTATCTGGGTGTCATTGGGTTCACTTCTCGAGCGTGTTTGTAGGCCTTAGCCACATCCACATATTTGAATGAGCAACGGTCCACCAGTGAGTCTCCTTGAATTTGAATACGGTTCAATCTGTTAAAATCTTGTATGTAGCACTCCTGCACTTGAATAAACTCTTTCAGGTACGATACGAATTCGTATGCGTCGTATAGGTTGTTAAATGCAGGCACCATGTTGATTGTGGATGTCACTTGCTCGTAGGTGTTTGCCACCTCGCGAGAACGAGCATAATACAGGTTGATGATACGCTTGGATGTTGAGGTGATTTGTTCGCGTAAATCCACTACAGTCAGATAACTATTCTGAATCTGAATAATGTTTTTCAACGCAGCCACATAGGAATAGTACTCGTTGATGGAACTGAATGAAATATCAGGAGTGGGCTGACGGAATGCACGCTGATAGGAGCGTAACACTTCTGTGTGGGTGTGGCCGCAACGCACTTTTAGTGTGTTGGCAAAATTATAAATCTTAGCAGTGTAGTTGTTGGAGCTGAGCAGGTCTTCAATTAGGTCTTGCTGGAATTTTGAGAATTGGTCTAAGCTCAAAAGATATAGGCTGTCGCTACGTTTCATCGAGAAATCATAGCGGTTGTACACCGAGAGGTAGGCGTAGAAAATATCTTTGAGTTCTTTTTTTCGATCCTTATCGTTGATGCCTATTCCTTCGCATGCATTTACGATGGTGCGATGTTGCCTATCGATGGAGTCTTTGCGAAGGTTGAGTGCCGACTGTTGGAGATTGTCTTGGCGGATGTGTTCTCGCTCAATGTAGTAGTGGGCGCGGTCAAGCACAAATTGCGATATACGGCGAATTCGGCGTACATATACTTTGTAATCCTCCAGATAGTGGGTGGCATTAATCCATACAGTATCGTGGTCGTGTCGATAGTCGTATTTGAGCACGTTCTCCATGGCCATGAGTTTGGCATTGAGTGTCACACAGGTGTCGGTGAGCGATGCGTTTGTGCCGTTGAGACTGTCGAGATATCGGACGATATAAATTGTGTCGTCAAGAAATTGTGGCCTAATATTAAAGTCTGGAGCCAATTCTTTGACCGACATAGGAATGATCTCCTGGGCACGCAGCGAACTGCATAACGCTGCGCCCAGGAGTATCAAATATGATAAGAATCTCTTCATCTGAGGGAGGGTAAATGGTTATTCGCCAAAAGAACTGCAGTCGAAGCAGTGGGTGCAGACTTTGCACTTAGGCAAGCCGATGGCATCGCACAGGGTTCCGAGACTGTTGAATTTCAAAGTGTCAACACCTACGGTCTTGCGGATGGTCTCCACCATGCGAGCGTACTCCTTGGTGGTCTCGTCTTGATAAGCTTCGAGATTGCGAATCTGTCCACCTTCAAGTTCTTCAATCACGCGGCGGGTAATAAGTTCTTTGTCAGTCTTGGAGGCAGAGAAGTTGAGGTATTGGCAACCATGCACCAATGGAGGACAGCTGATACGAACATGAATGTGCTTCACACCGTTGGCATAGAGCATCTTCACTTGGTCGCGAAGTTGTGTACCGCGCACGATGCTGTCATCGCAAAATACCACATCCTTGCCTTCCAACACTTTGCGTGAGGGAATGAGCTTCATCTTTGCCACCAGGTTTCGGGCTTCTTGGTTCACCGGCATGAAACTGCGGGCCCATGTAGGGGTATATTTGAGGATGCCTCTCTTGTAAGGAATACCTGCACCAGCAGCATAACCCAAAGCCATACCAACGCCAGAATCAGGAATGCCGGACACATAGTCGGCCTCCACATCATCGGCTTTGCCCATGGCTTCGCCCAATGCGAAACGTACCTCTTCGGCATTGATGTTCTCGTATTCTACGCAGGGATAGCCGTAGTAAATCCACAAGAAAGAGCATATTTGCATTTTCTCATTGGGTTGAACGATGGTCTTGAAACCTTCGTGGGTGATATAAACAGCTTCGCCAGCTTTGACAAAGTATTCAGTCTGATAACCTAGGTTGACATAACTGTGTGTTTCTGAAGCCACAGCGTAGTCGTTGTCGCGGCGTGCGATAGCCAACGGAGTACGTCCGTAGCGGTCGCGGCAAGCGATGATGCCATCATTGGTGAGGATAAGGAAGGAAACGCTGCCACGTACATGTCGATATACATTTTCGATTCCGTCAGCAAATGTCTTTCCTTGGGTGATGAGCAGTGCTACCAACTCTGTAGGGTTTGTGCTGCCCATGCTGAGTTCGGTGAATTGTTGGTTTTTCTCCAAACACATCTTCTCCAGTTCGTCTATGTTGTTGATTTTGGATACGGTGCACACTGCAAAACGACCCAAATGGGAGTTACAAACGATGGGTTGAGCATCGGAGTCGCTGATCACGCCAATGCCGTGGTCTCCCAACATCTCGTTGATGTCATAGGTGAATTTAGTCTTGAACTGTGTGTTCTCGATGTTGTGAATGTTGAGGTGCATCTTGCCGTTGTCGATAGTGCTAAGACCAGCGCGGCGAGTACCGAGATGTGAATGATAGTCGGTGCCGTAGAATAAGTCTGTGGCACAGGGCTTTTGAGAAATAACTCCAAATAGACCGCTCATTTTTAATTTTTATTAAATGATGAATAAATATATTAATGTTCAAAATCAACAATCAATAAATAACAACCCCAGGCATTTTGCATGCCGAAAATCGTTCCTTATTGGTTGAATAACTTGAACTAAATGTTTTTGACACTGAGAGTTGAATATTACAACTCTATTGGCATCAAGTCACAAAGTTACATATTTTTTTTTAATCTTCGCAATTGAAGTTTTCAACAATGGTGGATTCGTCGATGGGGAAAGGTGTAATGGACCCCGACAGAGAGGGGTCGAAAGACCGTTGGAGACGGATATAATTGTCTGTCCATCCTTGCATCATAGGGCTTTGCTCATTGCCGTGGATGCTGTGTTCCCACAGTACTGTGCGAGTCTCTCCCATGTGTTGTTGTATGAATTTGTGTCTCATCTCAGCTGAGAGTGCATTGAGCTCTAGGCTGCGCGCCTTGCGCACTGGCACAGGTATCTTTTCTCCTAGTTTCAATGCGGCTGTGTTGGGTCGGTCGGAGTAGGGGAACACATGCAGGTAGGAGATGGGTAGTTGTTGCAGAAAAGCCTTGCTTTGAGCAAATGTATCTTCGTCTTCGCCATTGAATCCCGTTATCACATCCGCTGCTATACAAGCATGAGGCATCACTTTAGATATATGTTCCAATCTGTTGGCATACAAAGATGTGTCATAATGGCGGTGCATCATTTTCAGCACTTTGTCGGAACCGGATTGGAGGGGAATATGGAAGTGTGGAAGGAAAGCTCTTGATTGAGCCACAAAATCAATAATCTCATCGGTGATGAGGTTGGGTTCGATGCTTGATATTCTATAACGGAGTATGCCCTCCACTGTGTCCAATTGCCGCAGCAGGTCGATAAATTTCTCTCCATGGTGGAGTCCAAAAGTGCCTGTGTTCACTCCTGTCAGCACCACTTCGCGAGTGCCCTTAGCCGCTATCTCGCGGGCTGTGGCCATCGTCTCTGCTATGGTAGCACTGCGGCTACGTCCTCGAGCGAAGGGAATAGCGCAGTATGTGCAGAAATAATCACATCCATCTTGAATTTTGAAGAATGTGCGAGTCCTGTCGCCGCCTGAGTAGCTCAGCTGGAAACTGGTTGGCACATCGGTGTTCACAATTTTCTGCCCATCCAATCGACTTTTCACGATTTCCAGTAGTCGATGTTTTTGATCGTTGCCCAAAATAATGCTCACCCCGGGTATATTCGCCACTTGATCAGCACTATTCTGTGCAAAACAACCAATTACAGCCACTATTGCGTCTGGATTTTGTGAAATGGCTTGTCGGATGGCATTTCTGCATTTTTTTTCGGCCACAGCGGTAACAGTGCATGTGTTTATGAGGTAAACATCGGCTTTATCTTTGAAATCCACTATGTGGTATCCTTCACCTACGAACTGGTTCAGTAAGTGGCTGGTTTCTGCAAAATTGAGCTTGCATCCGAGGGTGTGCGCGGCAATGTTCATTATGTTAAATTATCGTTAATTGTAAATTTTGTGATGCAGAATTGGAAAAAACTTCGTAATTTTGCAACGCATTTGAGTTAAGATGTACCTGTGCGAGGGACTCTTTTCAGGTGTTAGGTGTTTTTGATACCTAAAAGGATTTTGTAATAGTGTTTAATGGGAAAATGGGGCACCGAAAGGCGCCCCGTTTTTTTCATTCTGTTTTTTCCCCATAGGCTGTGGCTGATTAATAATCGAAATCAAATTCGCCTCCGTTTGATTCGGTTTGCTGATGCAGTTTGAGACTGCGGAGCAACTTCATGCAATCTTCGTCGGGGAAGATGGAAAAGTCGGGATTGGGGTCAAGGCTCAGGATTTCACGTCCTTGGTTGTCGCGGGTAGTGCCCACGATAAGGTCGGTGGCTACCATGATGCGAGACTCTTTGTTGGCAAGGGTGAAACGATCGCTGCCCACATGGCCGAATACCAGTTCTGCAGGTTCATTGTCCACCAGTTTCGTGCCGTTGCTCAGATACACGATGGTCTTTTTCTTGCCTTGGGGTGCCAAATAATTCATGTCGTAGATGGACACAAACCGTTCTTCGGGAAGCAGGAGACGTACTTCGCGGTCACGCATAGAGCCCATGCTCCATCGTTCGCGAATCACCAGTTGGCCGTCCTCATAGTACGACCATGAGCCATTGCGTTCGCCCTTGGTATAGTGTCCTTCGCGCACCAACTGCTGCTGGTTATTGTATTCCACCAGTCGGCCTTCAATGCGACCGTTCACATAGGTGGCAGTTATGTATCCATTCTCTCCGATGCGTTTCCACCAGCGACCGTGGCGGTGGTTGTCGGCCCAGTTGCACACCTCAGCAGTATCGCCTTTTGAAGTGAAGAGCACTTGTAAGCCATGTCTCACACCCATCTTGTAAGTGGTTTTCTTAATGATTTTTCCATCGTTTGAGAAAAACTCCCAAAGTCCGTCTCGGTTTTTCTGGTTGAAGTTGCCTTTGGCCAGCAGTTGGCCGTTAGGGTCATATACTTCGTGTTTGCAGATTTTGCCTGGTTCGGTATATACATTTTTGATGCGCACCGTGCCGTTGGGATAGTAGTAGGTAAAAGTGCCTGTTTCAGCATCGTTCACAAAGTCGCCTTCATAAATTTTGGCCCCTTGCTTGTCGGTTTTCACCCAGTGGCCTTGCTTGCGACCTTGTTTGTCGATTTGATTTTGCGCCTGGCAGGCCAGTCCCACCATCATCAGCGCCAATGCGATTACTTTATATTTCATAATAGAATGTATGTTAATTGTCTCAAGTCGGTGCGAACGCTCGCATGTGATGAAATAATTTGCAAAAATACAATTTTTTTTCTAATCTGTCGTTTTTTGTGGGATAAAGTAATGAACAAGTCATTTTTAATAACTGTATTATTCCTATTATTAGGTATTTTGTCGCCCGTCTTTGGGCAACGATTTTTGCGTGGCATGGTTTCTAATCCCGATGGCAGCGGTATAGAGTTTGCCAGTGTAGGTGTGGTGGATGTCCGCAAGCCCTATGGCACCACAACCGATGCCAAGGGTCGCTATCAGCTTAAATTGCGCGAGGCAGATAGTGTTACCCTGCGCATTTCGTGTGTGGGCTACCAGCCTATAGAGATGCGTCTGTGCCTTTCATCGAATGAAACTCGCACCTTGAACATTCAACTTCAACCCGCTTCTACCCAGTTGGATGCCGTTACCATCAAAAACGAGCGAATTCGTTCCTCCACATTTACTCAAATTGATGTAAAGCGGATAGAGCATACCGTGGGTCCCAACGATGGTGTTGAGTCGCTCATCAAAACGCTACCCGACGTCAATTCCAATAATGAACTCTCCTCGCAATATTCTGTGAGGGGCGGTTCGTTCGATGAAAACTTAGTGTATATCAATGGGGTGGAAATCTATCGCCCCCAGCTTATCCGAAGCGGACAACAAGAGGGTATGAGCATCATCAACCCCGATATGGTTGACCACTTGCAGTTCTCGCCCGGTGGCTTTGACGCCACCTATGGCGACCGTCTCTCATCCGTGCTTGACATTATCTATAGCCGCCCTGTGGAGAGCCGTCATCGTGCATCACTCTCCTTCCTAGGGGGCAGCCTCTCCAGCCAGGGCAGGGTAGGGGAGCGACTCAGCTATAGCGTTGGTTTCCGCCATCGCAACAATAAATATATCTTCCGGTCACTCGACACCGAGGGAACTTACTCCACTTCTTATTCCGACCTCCAGGCTGTTCTGGGCTATCAATGCTCCGACAAACTCTCCCTCTTTTTGCTTGCCATCTGGACTCACAACCTTTATGGGCTCATCCCATCTTCGCGCACCACCACTTTTGGCACCCTCAGCGAGCCCCTCGAACTGGATGTCTATTTTGATGGAAAAGAAGAGGATAGCTACAATACCATGTTGGGTTCTTTCACCCTCGACTATCATCCATCCGACGATTTCCAACTGCGCTGGATTACCTCTGCCCAAAGCAATCGTGAGCAGGAAATATACGATATCCAAGACCAATATTGGCTCTATGAAGTAGGCTCAAGCAACGGCACGGATACCAACAAATTCGACCGTGGTGTGGGCACCTTCCTCGAACATGCGCGCAATTTCCTTTCCACCAACATCTTCACCACCGAACTCAAGTTGCGCCGCTATGCCTTGCTGGGCAATTGGTATTTTGGCATCAAAGGTCAGTTCGAAGACATCCACGATCGTGTGCGCGAGTGGAAGTGGGTGGACAGTGCCGGTTATAGTTTCCCCACTACCCATTTCATCCCTGGTGTTGATGATTCCGTGCCCTTCAATCCTGTGCTGCAATTGTTCTGCAATTCTCAGCATCGGGTGCAAACCCTCCGTGGCATGGCCTATGCCCAGCGCGAACTCAATTTCTACACAGCCAAAGATGATGAGATAAAAATTCTGGCTGGTGCCCGTTTGCAGTATTATTCCACATCAGCCGATGCCTCCCTCCTCATGTATCAAGTGCTTTTCTCTCCGCGTGTGTCGGTCAATATCAAGCCCCATTCCCAGCATGATATTCTCTATCGTTTGGCCGCTGGAGTTTATCAGCAACCCTCGCTCTATCGTGAGATTCGTCGCAACGATGGCTCTCTTTGCGCCAGTGTGCCCGCCCAGAGTTCTTATCAAGCCACGGGCACCGTTGATTGGAATCTTCGCCTATGGGAAATGCCCTTCCGTTTCACCGCTGATGTCTATTATAAATATATTGATCACGTGGTGCCCTATACCATCGACAATCTGCGTGTGCGCTACAACCCCGACCAAGATGCTGTGGCCTATGCGGCCGGTGTGAGTCTGCGCGTCAATGGCGACTTTGTCCAAGGCCTAGAGTCGTGGGCTTCGCTTTCGCTCATGCAAACTCAGGAAGATCACCTGGGCGATAACCTCGGATGGCTTCGTCGTCCCACCGACCAGCGTCTCAGTTTCAAACTTTTCATCCAAGACTATCTCCCCACCATCCCCTGGTGGCGTATGAGTCTCAGCATCCTCTATGGCACGCGCTTGCCCGTCACCCGACCCAATCAGACCGATTTCTCCCATTTTTTCCAACTTCCACCCTATTTCCGTGTTGATTGGGGCAATGCAGTGCAGCTCAGCCGTTTCGATAAAGTGCGTAGCTCCCGCATCGGTCAATTCTTCAATGATATTTCCCTCGCCGTGGAAGTGTTTAATCTCTTCGACTATCACAACGTGGTTTCCTTCATCTGGGTGGCCGATTATAGCAACAAATACTATCCTGTTCCCAATTATCTCACTGCGCGGCAGGTCAACTTGAAACTTACAGCCACCTTTTAATCCCCCATTCATCGTCATGCTTCATCCTCCATCCCTCCAAGCCATTATCCCCCAACCCCACCTTCTGCCCAATGGTAACACCCTCTATTGCTTTCCCAATAGTGCGTTAGAATTGGTCAAGTTAGACTTTACCCTCGAAGCGGGCAGCTGCCTCCAAACTAGTTGGTCTCAGTCGCACGGGGCCAATGCTCTCTTTGGCGAAGCCACCCTCCAGCACGATGCCCAGTGGATGTCTGATTTCATGGATTTCCGTGGCATTGTGGTTGAGCGATTTGCCGATGTGTCCACGGGCAATGTGTCCTTCTATTTCCTCCGCAAATATGCAGCCGACCTGTTGCCCTTGGTGCGTGAGATGTTCGACCATCCTACCATCGATCCTCAGCAGTTTAGTGCTTATGTGAGCAAACGCAAACAAAAGATATCCGTCGGTTTTCAGCGCACCAACTTTGTGGCCCGCAACCGCTTTTACGAACTCCTTTACACCTCTCAACATCCGCTGGGCAAATATGCCACCGTGGCCGATATCGATAAACTCACTTTTGAAGATGTTGACCAATTTATTCGTGATCACTATCGCTTGGAGGATGCCCATATCGTGTTGGCGGGCTGCATCGACGATGAACTCTTGGCTCTGGCCGACTGCTATCTTTCACCTGCAAGGGCCGAAGGATGGCACAGTTTTCGCTCCACACTTCAACCCCCTGAGCTGCTCACCAACCGTGTTTCCGACCGGGTGGCAATGCCCAATGCTGTGCAGAGTTCCCTCCTCCTAGGAAGTGTGCTACCTTATAACTGGGACAGCCCTGAGTATGCCCAATTCATGGTACTCAACACTATTTTGGGTGGCTATTTTGGCTCTCGCCTCATGAGCAATATCCGCGAGGATAAAGGCTACACTTATGGCATCTACAGCCAAACCCATGTATTCCGCCGTTCCATCTGTTTTTGCATCTCATCCGATGTGGCTGCCGAGGCAGCACGTCCCGCCATCGATGAAATCTATCGCGAGGTGGAGCGTTTGCAACGTGAGGAAGTGTCCGATGCCGAGCTTGATCGCGTGCGCAACGTGATGATGGGCGAGTTCATCCGCGGCATCGACGGATGCTTCGAAGTCTCCGAACGCTATCGCCAGTCCTATGCTAGCGATGTCACCGAAGTGTTCACCGCCAATTTTGTCGATGCCGTGCAACATGTCACCCCCTCGCAGCTCAGGCGCATTGCTCAGCAGAGCTTCATGCCCATGGTGGAAGTGTGTGCAGGCTAGTGGCTGAGCCTCCTACGAAATAAAAAAGCCGACTCATAAGAGCCGGCTTTTATTTTTTTAGTGTCGATATTATTAGGCACCAATTTTAGCTTTGTAAGCCTCAGCGTCGAGAAGACCCTCGATGTCAGCCATGTTGGCGGGTTTAATCTTGATGATCCAACCAGCGCCGTAAGGATCGTTGTTGATAGCACTTGCATCTTCGAGAGCGGTGTTGAATTCAACCACCTCAGAAGTAACAGGCATCAGGAGGTCAGCCACGGTCTTCACAGCCTCAACGCTGCCAAAAGCCTCGCCCCCTTCGATAGTGTCGCCTTCGCAATCAACGTCAACAAAAACGATGTCGCCTAATTCATGCTGAGCATAGTCAGTGATACCAACGTATGCAAATTCGCCTTCTACGCGTACCCATTCATCATCCTGGGTGTACTTCAGATTTGTAGGAATGTTCATTGTATTACTTAATTAAGTGTATAAAATATTTCTTTTAATTTTATGCAAAGTTACATATTTTCATTCAAACAACAAATTTTTTTTTACAATATCAGATTTTTTTTTTACTTTTGTAGTGTCAAAATGGTCCTAACGAACGAATTTTTTGGCTCTTTTGTGATTAAAATTCAGGACTTTTCAACAATTTTTTCGATTTAGAATAATATTTTCAAATCATCAGCATATCGCTACATATTATGTATAGCAAAGCAGAATTAGAAGCTAAAGCACATATCGAATTGATTGATATTGCCACAGAACTTGGTATTGACCACGCCGCGCGTTTGCAACCCAAGGAACTCATTTACAAAATCATCTCTCTTCAGTCTGAGAATCCTAAAGCGCTCACCAAGGAGCAGCAGCAAAAGGTTTCCAAATCCGATGCGCCTGCCGAGCCCAAAGCCAAGCGTGCCCGCATCAAGCCCACTCTCTTGGCCGAGTCTTCCATGAAAAACCCCGAACTCCACAAGCGTGGTCGCAAGGCCGAGGCAAAGCCCGCGGCCACAAAACCCGCCCCCGCCGAGGGTGCTATATCTGATTCCATATTATTTAATATAGACAGCATCGAGATGCCCGCCGTATCCGAATTGCCCGATATGGTCAGTATGTCGTCTGTCATCAGCCGTCGCAAAGAGAGCGAGGCTGCCGTTTCGCCCGTTGCCGAAGAGCCCAAAGCCCCCGCAGTTGAAGAGTCTAAGACCCCTGATGCTCAAGTGGCTCAAGCTCCCGATGCCGAAGGCGTAGAATCCCCCAAGAAAAAACGCGGCCGTCCCAAGAAAAGTGCCGATACTCCCGAAGAGCCCAAAGCAGAAGCCACCAAAGGCAAGAAAGGGGCAAAACCAAAATCAGTCCCTGCTGCCGAAGAAACCAAACCCGCCGAGGAACCCAAGGCTGCCGTTGAACCCAAGCCAGTTGAGCAGCCCCAATCCATTGAGGCGTCCAAGCCCGCCGAACCCGAAGTGGCTCAGCCCGTTGCCGAAGGCGATGCATCTGCCGTTGAATCCAAGCCTGTCAAAAAACACCGCGAGCATATCCGCCCCAACGCACCTTTGGCATCCAGTCAGCCTGCTGCCGAGGGTGTTGCCCCTTCAGCTGCCGCTCCTGCCCCTGCTCCTTCCGAGGGAGGCTATAGAGGCCGTTTCAACAAATTCGACCGCCGCTATCGCCCTAACGGAGCATCCGAAGCCGATGCCAACGTTCCTCCCCGCCCTCCATACGTTTTCGAGACCGAAGGCGTTATTGAAGTTGAGGGAGTGTTGGAACTTGCCCCCGACGGATATGGCTTTATGCGTTCATCCGATTACAACTACCTTGCTTCGCCCGATGATGTATATGTCTCCGCCCAGCAAGTCCACCAGCTCGCCCTCAAAACTGGCGACACCATACGCGGCACCATCCGTCCCCCCAAGGAGCACGACCGCTATTTCATTATGGTGAAAATTCTCGAAGTCAACGGCCTCTCGCCCGAGCGTCTGCGCGACCGCATTCCCTTCGAGTCCCTCACCCCCCTCTTCCCCGAAGAGAAATTCAAACTCACTGGTCATCCCGGCGAATCCAAGTCCACCCGCATCATCGATATGTTCACCCCCATTGGCAAGGGTCAGCGTGGCCTCATTGTGGCACAGCCCAAGACCGGTAAGACCACCCTCCTCAAAGAGGTGGCCAACGCCATTGCCTATAACCACCCCGAGGTATATCTGATGGTGTTGCTCATCGACGAACGCCCCGAGGAGGTGACCGACATGCAGCGCAGCGTCAAAGCCGAGGTGATAGCATCCACCTTCGACGAACCTGCCGACCGCCATGTGCGCATCGCAAACATCGTGCTTGAAAAAGCCAAACGCATGACCGAGTGTGGCCACGATGTGGTTATTGTGCTCGACTCCATCACCCGCCTGGCTCGAGCCTACAATACCGTGCAGCCCGCATCCGGCAAGGTGCTCTCTGGTGGTGTCGAGGCCAACGCACTGCAGAAACCCAAACGTTTCTTTGGTGCTGCCCGCAATATCGAGGGCGGCGGCTCTCTCACCATTATTGCCACCGCACTCACCGAGACCGGCAGCAAGATGGATGACGTCATCTTCGAGGAATTCAAGGGTACTGGCAACATGGAACTTCAGCTCGACCGCAAATTGGCCAACAAGCGCGTTTATCCTGCCATCGACTTGGCCGCCTCCAGCACCCGCCGCGACGACCTACTTGTTCCGCAGAATATGCTCACCCGCATCCTCGCCCTGCGCAATCTCCTCACCGATATGACTTCGTTAGAGGCAATGGACTTCTTGCAGAAGAATATGGCCCACACACGCAGTAACGAGGAATTCCTCTTCACGATGGACAAATAAAACCTTTTGGCTAAATATAATAATTGAATAAGGGACAATTTTCAAACAAAGATCAAGTTGTTGATAAATCGGTAAAGCGTGATGATACCTTATGTTTGTTTTTTCTTGACACGCTGACACGTTGACACTCTTGACACGATGTTGTGCTATTAGAAATTGTCCCTTATCGCACATACACCATATAAAATAATCGCAATTATGAAACGCGGATTTGGTAGCGACAACCATTCGGGCATCAGCCCCGAGATTTTGGAGGCCATAGCCTCCGCCAATGTTGATCACGCCCTGGCTTATGGCGACGACGAGTACTGTCAGCGCACAGAAGACCTCTTTCGTCAGGTGTTTGGCAACCAAGCCAAGGTCTATTTCGTTTTTAATGGCACAGGTGCTAATGTGTTGAATATTGATGCTATGTGCCGCTCCCATCATGCTGTAGTGTGCTCCGACACTGCCCATATTCATGTCGATGAGTGCGGTGCGCCCCAACGCATTGTGGGCTGCAAACTACTCACCGTTCCCACTCCCGATGGCAAGCTTACTCCCGAGTTGGTCAAGACCCAGCTCCATGGTTTCGGCTTTGAGCACCATTCCCAGCCCCGCGCCATCAGCATCGCCCAAGCCACCGAACTGGGCACCCTATACACCCTCGACGAAATCCGCGCCCTTGCAGACCTTGCTCACAGTTATCAGATGTACCTCCACATGGATGGCGCCCGCCTGGCCAACGCTGCTGTGGCCCTTGGATGCAACTTCCGCCAGATGACCACCGACTGTGGCGTAGATTGCCTCTCCTTTGGCGGCACCAAAAATGGTCTCCTCATGGGCGAGAGCTGCGTGATACTCAACCCCGCATTAGATGTGGATATGAAATATCGTCGCAAACAGATGTCGCAACTTTGCAGCAAGATGCGTTTTGTGGCTGCTCAGTTCGAGGCCTACCTCTCCACCGACCTCTGGCATCGCAATGCCGAACACTCCAACCACATGGCTGCCCTCCTCTATGAGGAGTTAAAATCCGTGCCTCAGGCCAAGGTGATGTACCCCGTGCAAGTCAACAGCGTTTTCGTTCAGTTGCCTCGCCAGGTGTGGACCGCCCTGCTCGACGACTATTTCTTCTACGACTGGGATGAAGCCAACAATGTGGTTCGTTGGATGTGCTCCTTCGACACCACCGAAGACGACATCACAAATTTTGTCGCAGCACTGAAAAAGAGATTGTAAGGTGTTGATGAGTGTCCACTTCCTGGATTCCGCTTTCTTCATACGCTAGTTTTTTTGTTTTTCTTCGGTCCTTAATCGAAGGTTTTTATTGGGTTATGGTATGTTGTTGGTTGCCGCTTTGCAGGTTGTCTGTGAGTGCGTTGCCGACCATTTGCACCCTCTTTTCCTTGATCAAATGCGATGCAAAGATACAAAACATTGCTGACATATTGGCACTTTTTTTACTTTTAACATTTTTTAATGTCATAATGGCATAATTTGGTTGTGCTCAAGTACCCATTCTCAGCACTTTCGATGTGGCTATTGCATGGTAGTGACAAGCGATTATATATGAAGCGAAAGTGTGGCGAAAGTGTGGCGAAAGTGCAATTTATATATAATATATATATGGCACAAAAGCTGAGTACAGTAGCGTGTCAGGTATGTCAAACGTGTCAGTGTGTCAAAATAAAAATCTCTATGGGGGGGATACACTTTATACTATATAAATAAAAATATTTATATTTTTATTTATATAGTATAAGCTCCCCCCGCCTACTTTTTTTCAAAAATGACACGCCCGACACACACGACACGATTGACACGCTTTGAATGCGGCAGTCCGAGAAAGGCTGCTATTTCACACTCTGCCTTGATACGAATTGCGAGTAAGAATCCTTTGATTTTCTGTCACTTTGGCATTTGTATGCGTTAAAAAATAATATTTTATGCCATTATGTCGGAAAAAATACGTATCTTTGCAAAGTGATTGAAGATTGAAAATGCCATGCAAATCCCGACCAATGCATTCATTATCAACTTGCAAACCATAACGAAAAACAAAAGCAAAAATCATAAACACCGCACACCACCCCCTTCGATTAAGGACCGAAGCGAATAAAAACAAGCCGCCAAACATATTCAGCAGCACTCTGGCGAGGGGTACCATAGTGCATTGCCAAAGCATCAAATAACCAATCCATCCTACTCTCAATACTTCGGAACTTTTTAGTTCAACAATTTGATTATTAATATTTTAATTAAA